>JAGQPK010001046.1 GCA_020426755.1 Planctomycetales bacterium | reverse complement strand
TGGTTGTACCGGGCCATGCACCGTGCCGGCTTTGCGTCGCAGCCAGATGCCAGCGCGGCAAACGATGGCCTGACATTGAGCCAAGCTGCTGTCACTGCCATCTGTCACTGTGCACCACCGGACAACAAGCCGTCGCCGACTGAGCGGCGCAATTGCAGTTCATGGTTGGCGGACACGATTACGCTGCTAGAGCCTCATGTTTTTCTGGCGCTGGGCAAGATCGCCTGGGATGGCCTGTGGCCTGAACTCAAGCGACGCTGCGGGCTCAGCGGCGCGCGACCTGCGTTCGCTCACGGCGCCGAAGTCAACTTAGCACCAGACCGCTGGCTACTTGGTAGCTATCACCCGAGCCAACAGAATACCTTCACCGGCAGGCTCACGGAAGCGATGCTGGACCACGTCTTTCAGCGGGCCAGCCAGTGCCTGCACCGGAGTCGGCGTTGATTCCGCTATTCTACGGATTGCCGAGCGGCCGACATAATGGGATGGCGCGGACGGCCAGCCGAAGCGAACAAGTACGCAGTTGCGCAGGAGACACATCATGCAGAACGCTAGCGACATCTACGAAAAGCTCGGAGCCTTCTATCTCGGCAAGGAGTACGATCTCGATTCCCGCAAGTTGTTAGACGAGTTCGTTCTGTACGACTCGAAAGACTTGGTTACGCATGCCGTGATCGTCGGCATGACGGGCAGCGGCAAGACGGGGCTCGGTATTGGTCTGCTGGAAGAAGCGGCCATCGACGGCATCCCGGCGATCATCGTTGATCCCAAGGGTGACTTGAGCAATCTACTGCTGCAGTTTCCTGAGTTACGGGCTGCCGACTTCGCACCGTGGATCCATGCGGATGATGCCAACCGGCAAGGTATGAGTGCGGAGGAGTATGCGCGGGCGGAGGCGGAAAAGTGGGAACGCGGTTTGGAAAGTTGGGACCAAGATCGTGCCCGCATCGCTCGCTTGGCTCAGTCCGCTGAGTTTACGATTTACACACCAGGCAGTGACGCCGGTACGCCCGTCTCAATTCTTTCCTCGTTCGCTGCACCTCCCGCCTCCGTACGTGAAGATGGCGATTTGTTGCGAGACCGAATCGCTTCGACGGCGACTGGTCTGTTGACCTTGTTGGGCGTGGAAGCGGATCCTTTACGGTCGCGTGAGCACATCCTGCTCACGAACATCCTGCACCATGCCTGGGGCAAAGGGCAGGACTTGCAGTTGGGAAGTATCATCCAGATGGTGCAATCGCCGCCATTCAGCCAAATTGGCGTCATGGATCTGGATTCATTTTTTCCGGCGAAGGATCGTTTCGAGTTGGCCATGACGCTGAACAACCTCTTGGCAGCACCGGGTTTCAGCGCTTGGTTGCAGGGCGAACCCTTGAACATCGATCAACTGCTGCACTCACCCAGCGGCAAACCGCGTCATGCGATCTTCTCGATCGCGCATTTATCTGACTCGGAGCGCATGTTCTTCGTGTCGTTGTTACTCAACCAAACGTTGAGCTGGATGCGCAGTCGGCCCGGCACAACCAGTCTCCGCGCACTGCTATATATTGATGAAATCTTCGGCTACTTCCCACCCGTCAAGGAACCACCATCCAAAAAGCCACTGTTGACATTGCTCAAGCAAGCTCGCGCCTTTGGCCTGGGCGTCGTGTTGGCGACACAAAACCCGGTCGACCTCGACTACAAAGGTTTGGCCAACATGGGCACGTGGTTTCTGGGACGCCTGCAAACCGAGCGTGACAAAGAGCGGATGCTTGACGGTCTGGAGGGTGCGTCGAACGAGGCAGGTGATGCCTTCGATCGTCAGTCGATGAGTGAACTCTTGGCGCGACTTGGGCAGCGAGTGTTCTTGATGCACAATGTCCACGAAGATCGGCCGGTCGTCTTCCAAACGCGTTGGGCATTATCGTATTTGGCAGGCCCCATGACGCGTAATCAAATTCGCAAATTGACCGCGTCGCGTTCACAAGCTGCAGAAGTATCGGGCGGCGATGCTTTCGCAGAACGAGTGACGCGCACAGCAGACGCCACAGACGTCGCTGACATCGGCAGTGCGCGACCGGTGTTGCCGCCGGAAGTGCCGCAATTGTTTTTGCCAATCCAGAAGGCGAAAGGGGCGGGCACGCTACTCTATGAACCCCATGTACTGGGAATCGCACGGGTCCATTTCACC
>JAGQPK010001045.1 GCA_020426755.1 Planctomycetales bacterium | reverse complement strand
ACTACACTTTAGCGTAACCCTCTTGTCCCACGGCACTTTTCGACATGTCACGCTCCCTCAGCCCTCAACAAATCGCCCGCGCGATCGGTGTCAGCGAGTCATCGATAAAGCGCTGGTGCGATCAGGGCCTGATTCAATCAATGAAGACCGCCGGCGGCCACCGCCGCATTAAGTTGAGTGACGCGATTGAATTTGTCAGATCGCGCGGTCATAACATCCCGCCGGAACTGCTGGCACTGCCACCGCTACGGCAAAGTGGTCCGCGGGCGATTCATCGGGCGCTGGACGAATTCGTGAGATTACTGAGCGAGGGACATGAGCAGGAGTGCCGTGAACTGATCACCGCGGCTTATCTGGCTGAACACGATTTCATTCCCGTGTGTGATGACTTGATTGCCGTTGCGATGCGGACGATTGGCGAGCTTTGGGAGACTCACGAACTCGATGTTTACCAAGAGCGTCGGGCCTGCGGCATTTGCCTGAGGGGCTTGGACGATTGCCAAAGTCTCTTGCCGGCCAGGTCTCAGACAGCACCTGTTGCAGTTGGCGGTTCACCCGAACACGACCCCTACCAACTCCCAACCCGAATGGTGGAACTCGCGCTGCGGCAATCAGGGTGGAACGCAACGTCACTGGGCAGTGGCCTTCCGTTGACAACACTCAGCAATGCGGCTAAGCGACACCGCGCCCAACTCGTTTGGCTCAGCGTCAGCTCGCCCGTCGATCCTGAAACGTTCGCGCCAGCCTTCGCTAAGTTCAAACAAAGTTTGCCGCGCAAATGCCGGCTGATCGCGGGCGGTCGTGGGCTCACGGCAGAGTTGCGTGAACGGCTTCCGCTCGACGCACACCCTGTGAATGTGCGGCAGATGACAGAGTTAGTCACGATACCGAACTGAGCATGTGGGTCGTCACGCGATTCTTCTGGCGTGAGTGCATTTTTAGAGTGAGATCGCGTAGCTATCGCTTTGCGCGCACTCCGGGTGGCGATGCCGCTGGAACCTAGCCGACCGACGACGACAAGCGAGGACAACGCCGAAGCGTCTCACCACTTTTTCCTGGACGGCCAGGTAGCTGCGGTCGTCCCAAAGCGGCAACTGCGCGGCCGCACCTCCAAAATTCGCTCGCCAAGACTTTCTCATGCCGCTCGAACTTGTCAAATTCCTGTTCGCGCCTACAACCTATCGGGCTGCCAACGCGCTGCGACGGCACGTACGCGACACCTGAACTCGACCGGAAGGTTTGAGCATGAGAATAGCGATTGTGGGAGGGGGCATCAGTGGCAACACGTGTGTGGGGCTTCTCCACCGCAATCACGATGTGACGTTGTTCGAAGCCAACGACTACGTTGGCGGCCACACAAACACAATCGACATCGGCGCCTACGGAGGAAGCTACACAGTTGACACCGGCTTCATGGTGTACAACGAACGCACTTACCCCAACTTCACCCGACTCCTGTCCGAACTGCAGGTTGAAACCCAAGACAGCGACATGAGCTTTAGCGTGAGTTGCGAGCGCACCGGCCTCGAGTACCAAGGCAGCTCGGTCAACGGACTCTTCGCACAGCGTAGCAATCTGATACGGCCAGCGTTCTATCGCCTGCTATGGGAAATCTGTCGGTTTAATCGTCGAGCCACGGAAGTTCGGGAAACGCTCAGTGACGATCTGACGCTGGAGCAGTTCTTGCGAGCAGAAGGTTTTCACGCTGATTTGGTCGAGCTCTACCTGCTGCCGATGACAGCCGCAATCTGGTCGGCGTCACCCGCGCAAGTCCGCGTGATGCCGGCTAGGTTCCTCATGCAGTTTTTCCACAACCACGGTCTGCTTCAACTGCGTGATCGCCCCCAATGGAAAACGATTGTCGGTGGCGCGCGACGCTACGTCCGCGCGCTTTTACAACCTTTGTCACTCCGCAACCTCCGCTTGAACAGCCCTGTCCAGCGAGTCACACGCCTGGCCTCCGAAGTTGTAATCGAAACTCAAGCAGGTGCGAGTGAATCGTTCGACGCGGTCATCATGGCCTGTCATGCGGACCAAGCGTTGCGTATGTTGACCGATGCTTCGAACGCCGAGTATTCTATTCTCAACCAGTTCCCCTATCAGCGCAATCTGGCGATCTTGCACACCGAGGTCGGGATGTTGCCACGGCGCTCGGCAGCTTGGGCCAGTTGGA
>JAGQPK010001044.1 GCA_020426755.1 Planctomycetales bacterium | reverse complement strand
CTCAACGATCGGCCCCATCCGCCAGCTGGCAAGGCCGCCGGCAGTCAAGACGAGCGTCACGAAGAACAGGCGATAGTTGGCCAAGCGAAAGGCTTGTCGCTGTGGCAAGTGTTGCCAGAGAAACGAGCCAAGCAGGCAGGAAAGTGGTAGGAAGACGAAGCTGACCAGTATCGAGCTTACATGCTGCTCAACAATCGGCGCGATAACCAGTCCGCCCATGAACCCAAGTACAACGCTCGGCAAACTCGCCATCGTCTCAATCAATGGCTTAATGCGGTTGCGATAACGTGGGCTGAGAAACTCACTGGTGTAGATGGCACCGAGCAGAGCGATTGGGACACCGAACAGGAGCGAGTAGAGTGTCGCTTTCATGGTGCCAAAGATCAGCGGCACGAGGCCGAGTTTCATTTCCGATGAGACGCCGGCAAATGACGACTGCCAGACATGCTCCGGCCGATCGTAGCCTTCGTACCAAATCGGCTGGAAGAATGAGCTGAAAGAAGCTTCGGGATAACCCGGATCCAACTCGCACTGCCATAGTGAGTTACCTGCGAGTGCCAACAGTCCGTCATCTTTTGGTGTCATGATCACCGTGTCGACGGGCTGCTGACCGGCATTGACGCGTAACACTTTGGCGTCGTTGGTTAGATGCACCACGTCGAGTTCACCGTCTGCGTATCCTACCGCAACCATGCGACTGCGTTCCGAGATACCTAGCGACGTGACTGCCGCCGCGCCTTGGGGCAACTCATGGACGGGCAGCAGCCAACGTTCGTCGGGAGTTTGCGCGTGTCGATTGCGGACCGTGAACCACGCTCTTAAGCCGCCGTGGCTATCACCGATCAAGAGCGTTTCGCCTCCGAGTGCAAATGCGGCCGACGTGACGACGGCGCGATCCGCGGTTTGTTCAGATGGCAGGCAGTCATCGGCCGGGAAAACGCACAACGATTCCGCGATCTGTGGCGACTCACCATTCAGCATGTAACGCACTAGCTCGCCGCGTTGATTCAAGATGAACGCGTTGTCGCCACGTTCTGTCAGCAGTACTCGGTCCGCAGGTTGACTGATTTCAGGCGATGGCAACATATCGACACGAACGGTCCAGGTGACTTTACGAGTCAGGACGTTCTTCTTCTCGCGCAGCTTCGCGGCCAGCACTTGTCCCGCTTGGTTGATGCCAACGACAATCTTGCCGGTGCTGGCCGTTGTGTGACTCAGGTGCTGCAGGGTTTCACCTTTCAGATCGACGACTTCGCCGAGCGTGACCTGTAGTGCTTGTTCGCGGTATTGTCCTTGTGACGTCACTTGCACAACGCTCTGGCCGTGCGTCGCAATCTGCTGGGCCTCAAGATTGCGAATAGTGTCGGGCAAGTCGGCCGGCGATAGAAAACGCGACTCGAATTGAATTGTGCCGAGTTGCAGTGTGCCGTTCTCGCGAGCGGCGACGAAATCGCCATGTTCCGACTGAAAAGAAAAGGCGGTCAACGGATGCTCAGCATCAGTCAAACGCACTTCGTTGAGTAGCTCGCCTGTGTCAGTACGAAAACTTCTTACCAATCCGTCGGGCGTGACGGTCCAGGCGATTAGGCGATACTCATCGACGCCGGCATGCAGAGTGGCTTGTGCTGCGGAAATCTCAGGCAGTTTGGTTGAGGTGACGCTTGAGACTTCCGCGCGGTGAAAGAGTGGCAGAACAACCGAGAGCAGCAGAACGAACACCAAGCACACGGCGACGATTGTGCCGATGCCGCCGACAGTGATAACTAGCGAGCTGACATGGTCCGCGAGTTGAACCGACCAACGGGTTTCATGTCGTCGCGTGCGGGGGCGCGACGCGGGAGTTGGTCTCTCTGATTCCGGCATGACAAACCCCGGACGCTGCGTCGGTCAAACGGTGCGTTCCAAGATGATGGATTATTAAAGAAAGGGAATGCGAGAATTCGTTCGTGTGTGCGGCAGAGCGAATCTCGCATTCCCTGGGCGACGTTTGGGCCGTCGACGCGGGGCGTGGTGGAGGCAGTGCCTCGCGCGTCGACGATAGCGTTTCGAAAGGTTCGCTGCCGACTACTTGGCAGCCGTTGCAGCGGACTTAAGACCAACTTGTTCCAGCATTTCGTTGGCTACTGAAGCAGGAATCGGGAAGTAGCCGTCTTTGACGACGTCTTGTTGACCTT
>JAGQPK010001043.1 GCA_020426755.1 Planctomycetales bacterium | reverse complement strand
CGTAACGACGGTTACCCGCGAATCATGCTTGGTGTTGGAGCGTCGACTCTAGAGTGATCCGCTTGGCTTCGTTCCAAAGGGGCAGCTGCGCGGCCGCACTCCAAATGACCGCCAGACCGTCCTTTAACCTGTGCGTTCGCTTCGCATTACATTCTAATTGCGCATCATCTTTCAAAAACGGCCGAGCGACTGCGGGATGCCGGACGTTCATTAGTAGCACCGTTGGGGAAAATACGAGGCGCGCAGATGGACCATTCGATCACGGATACTCGTTTTGTCGTTTCGGCTGAGCATGGTGAAGTGTCCGCGCGGATCATTCAACCGGCGCGAGCGAAATGGTTGTACGTCATGGGCCACGGGGCCAGCTCGACCATGCTTCATCCCAACCTGGAAGCGATTGCCACAAGCTTGGCAGACGCGGGAGTAGCAAGCTTTCGCTACAACTTCCCGTATTCGGAAGCCGGCCGTGGTCGCAATTCGAATGCCGTCTGCATACAAACCGTCCGCGCAGCAGTCGCGGCCGCTCATCGCCATGCTGGCAAACTCAAGATCGTCGCCGGGGGCCATTCCTTTAGCGGACGAATGACCTCAATGGCCGCAGCCGAACAGCCCATTGAGCACGTGCGCGGCCTGGTGTTTCTGGCGTTTCCCCTGCACCTCGCCGGCGCGCCGGCCATTGAGAGATCCGCACATCTCCATCAAGTGAACGTACCGATGTTGTTTCTCAGCGGTACACGTGATGCCCTGGCGGACGCGAATCTGTTAAAACCTGTGTGTGCGAAACTGGGCGAGCAAGCCACACTGCATTGGCTAGACACCGCGGATCACAGCTTCAAGGTACAGAAGCGCACTCGTAGTTCTACAGAAGATGTTTTTACTGAAATCGCACGAGTGATCGGCGATTGGACAGCGAACTTGAGTTCGCATCGCAAATCGAAATGACACTTGGGCGCGGGGAAACTTATGAATCGACCATGCTACTTCGGACTTGCGGTCGTAACGGCGGCCTTGCTCGCTGGCTGTAATACGAATTCAACGGACACCGCCGCGGACGCCGCCGCGCCAACAACTGAAGCCGCAGTTACGCCAGCGGCCAGCATGTCTTTACCGGTTGCTAAAGAGGCCATGGACGGCTATGTGCTGATCGCTCCGCTGCGATCTCGAGAGACCTACTTGCTCAACAGCGACAAGCAAGTCGTCCACTCGTGGACAAGTAACTACCCACCGGCCGCGTCGGTTTATTTGCTGCCTAACGGTGACTTGCTACGCACCGCGCGCGATCCCGACTACAAGCACTTCCACGGCGGAGGCATCGGCGGGTTGCTCGAACGATTCAGTTGGGATGGCGAACTGCTCTGGTCATTTCGCTATGCCGACGAACAACACTGCGCCCATCACGATATCGCCGTCCTGCCGAACGGTAACGTGCTCATGATTGCTTGGGAACGTAAGTCGGTCGAGGAAGCAATTGCCCAAGGACGTGACCCGAAGTTGCTCAAGGACGACTTGTGGCCCGACTATGTGGTGGAGATCCAACCGGAAGGCACGACCGGCGGCAAGGTCGTCTGGGAATGGCACATGTGGGACCACTTGATTCAGGAGTTCGATCGGAACCAGCCCAACTACGGTATCGTCTACACGCACCCCGGTCTGATTGACATCAATAATACCGGCGCGTCACCGCCCGCCGGCCCTGATGAACTGGCCAAGTTGCGGTCGCTCGGTTACGTAGGTGGTGGCGACGACGACGATGATGACAGTGATCAACGTAAGCGTGCCGATTGGATGCACACGAACGCGATCGACTACAATCCGGAACTTGATCAGATCGCACTGAGCGCCAAACACTTCAGCGAAATCTGGATCATCGATCACTCCACTACGACCGAAGAGGCCGCTAGTCATCAGGGCGGCAAAGCCGGCAAGGGCGGTGACCTGCTCTATCGCTGGGGCAATCCTTGGGCCTACAAATCCGGAACACTCGACGACAAGCAGCTCTATGATCAACATGACGTCCGTTGGATCCCGCCCGGGCTGCCCGGCGCTGGCGATCTGACGGCGTTCAATAACGGCGCGGGCCGGGGTTATAGTTCGATTATCGAAATCACTCCGCCCATCAAAGCGGACGGAACCTACACGCTTGGAGACGACGATCGTTACGGCCCAAGCGAGTTG
>JAGQPK010001042.1 GCA_020426755.1 Planctomycetales bacterium | reverse complement strand
TCATTGCGCATCGACTCGTCATTCGAATAGGTTAGAGCGAGCCGCAAGCGGTTGATCCAGGGATCCCCGATTTCGATCTCCTCGGACAGCATCATTTCGGTCAGACGGAGAATCGCTTGCGAATGCTTGCCGTCCAATTCCAGCACCTGTTCGAAACAGCTCGTGGCGTCGTTCCACTGGTCGAGCTCGAAATGGGTCTGACCCAATTCGAACTGCAGCGTGACGTCGCATGGATATTTTTCGACACCGGATACCAGGCAAGCTTTCGCCTGCTCGCGGTCATTCAATTGACGGAACGCCCGACCTTGTACGAGATACATCGTCGGCGACTCCGATTCGGCACGCGCCAATTCGCATTCTGCTAACGCTTCGGCGGCCCTGCCTTCGGCCAGATAGCTGATCGCCAGGGTGACTCGGTAGTCTGCGGACTGTCCTCGGACCGTGTTCGCGATGGCTCGTGTCAGCATCTCGCGAGCATCCGAGTGCTTGCCAATCTGTTGGCACAGGATGCCGAACCGGTGCAGGGCCTCGGGATGGTTCGGATTCGTCTCGATGATCTGCGAATACATTCGGGCCGCCTGGACCCAGTCGCCGCCTTCATGGACCTGGGTGGCCTGTTGCAGAGTTTGCGTGCTGTCGGACATCGGTGCCTCTCCTCGTTCCGTGGTGCCTGGTTTGGCAAAATGTAGTTTGTTGGAAGCGCGCTGGCGAGATCGATCTGTACCGCTAGCTTGACATCGCACAAACCGCACCCCTTGCCGGTGGTGGTATCGATGGAACCGTATGGGTCACAGGGGCCGTCGGCATCTCTGTTCCGATAAATGCGGCCACGCGACGCTCGCCCCGTCTGCAGAGGATGGGTAAAATCAGGGAAAACTGACTGACTTGCAACCGGGTGTCCTATTTCCGCATGGCGTTAACCGCGGTTGACATTGACAAGCTTCCGAGTACCTGTGGCCAGACGGTTTCGCGAACTGAAGCCCACACCACCGACCCCTCAAGACTGGATTCAAACGGCGTATGGGACTCTTTCGTTCGCGGCGGCTTGCCGCTTTGCTGCTCACACTCGGGTTCGCTCTGCCTGCCGAGGCCGGGTTGAAGTTTCAATTCGACTACAGCTACGACAGCTACGGTTTTTTCGACGCCCCTGAGCGTCGCGAGTCATTGGAGCTGGCCGGTGCTTTTTTGAATCGGTACGTTGATTCGCTGGACGCGCTGATTCCCGATGAGACGAACAAGTGGTTATCGTTTTTCACGCCGCCTGATGCGGATTCAAACATCTTTCTGACAGGCGGTCCAATTCCGCAGGACACGATGTTAATTCATGTCGCGGGGCGGCCACTGGCGGGGCGATTGGCGCAAGCGACTGATTTTGGCGCCGTCGGGCAAGGGGATCCTGACTGGGTGGCGAGTGTAGCGAACCGCGGGCAACTGGGGGCGTCGGAAACCCCGGCCCTCGACTTCGGGCCGATGGGCGGCTCCATCAGCTTCAATAACAACCTGACGGAGGTGCCGTGGCACTTTGGTGTCTCCGCCACCGGCATCAAGTCGAACGAATTCGATTTCGTGACGGTTGCGATGCACGAGTTGAGTCATTTGTTGGGATTCGGCATTTCTCGCTCGTTCGACACGTATGTGACGCCGCAGCACACCTTCACGGGCCCAGATTCTAAGTTGGTCGGCAGTTCGTCCAATGCGACATTGAAGCTGGATGACGCGGACGCTCATTGGCTCAGCGGCACGAAGGGAGTCTGGAACGGCAAGACACAAGAAGCGTTGTTGGCCCCCGGAATCTTTCCCGGACGCCGCACCTACATGTCTTCACTCGATCGTGCTGCCCTACGCGATATCGGTTGGGAAGAAGCCGAGGCAGGCGACGCCAACCTGGACCGACTGTTCAACACCACTGATATTTTGACGATGTTCCAGGCGGGCAAGTACGAGACGACGATTCCGGCGACCTGGGCCGACGGTGACTTCAACGACGATGCCCTATTCGAAAGTGGGGATCTAGTCGTGGCGTTGCAGTCCGGCAACTACGAACAACCTGTTGCCGCGTTGGCCGCCGCTGCGATTGACGAGGTGGAATCGATCGCAGGAGTCGTGTTGGAATACGACAGAACGAACGGTAACGTCGAAGTTCGCATCACGGGCGGCGAATTGACGGCCTTCGAAC
>JAGQPK010001041.1 GCA_020426755.1 Planctomycetales bacterium | reverse complement strand
GTCGTCGTACTTCATGTACAGTGTCAGTTCGTCGAGCATTCCGACGTCGGCAACATCGAATGGAATACGCACGTAAGCGCTACTGCCGACATTGCGCATGGCGGCGCCAATGTCTGACTTGATGCTCTCGGAGAGGTCGGCGATGCGGGCGATGCGAACATCCATCGTGACACGATCGCTGGTGCCTTCGCGAACCGTCTGGTCCAGGCCAAGTGGATCCGTCACGAAATCGATCAAGTCACCCAACTTGACGTTTGAGATCGTCACGCGGCGTGTTACGCCCGTCGTATCATCCCCGCCGATCTGGACAGTATCGACTTCGACGCCGTTGTGAAATAATCGCGTCGTCGCGCCGTCGCCGCCAGACAAAGCCTTACGCACATCGTATTCAACGACTAAGCTGCCGTCGACGTTCGATTCCCACCGACGTACCGCCCATTGAATCGTGTTTCCGGACACCGTTCCATCTTGAGATGTCGAACGAATGTTGGTGGAGACGTTTGGATCCTGCCACCGCGACCCATTCCACGCCCCCAAGGGAAACAGCGCAAAGTTGTCCGCTTGATAGATTCCGTCCGGGTCCGAAGACAACTCATACGAACCGTAGCTCCAGCCATTCGCGCCTTGTTGGGCCCGCACCCAGTCGGTGGAGGAATCTGCCACCGGAACCTCGGGCAATACTCGCAGCGGAATGCCATTAATCACCGCGGTGAAGTCGGCTTGATCGCCAACTTCGTCGTCAGCGGCGCCCGGATCGATCGCAAAGTCGATCACGTCTCCAACTTGAACAGTCGTCGTCACGTTGTATTCAACCGAGCTGCCGTTGACGGCTTGCTGATAAATCTCGGTCCCGTTCACCAAGATATGTCCGATCACACCGTCGCCAGACGGATCGGTGTTGGCAAGCGTGCCCTGAATGGAGATCTCGCCAGTCGTCTCAGCAGTCCAACGGCGAATTACCCAGTGCGAGAAAAAGCCGACCGCCGCAGAGGCGGTGTGGCCGCCAGTCGCGGTCAATTCGGAATGAGGCGCCGCGCCGTCCAATCCCAAATCCCACGTATTGGTCGCTGGCACGAAAAATCGCTCGGAGTTGATCAGCAGCATTTCGCTGGGCGAGTAAACTCCGTCGGTATCAAAATTGCGTGTCCAAGTGCCGTACGTCCAGTTGTTCTTGTTCTGTTCGCCCGAGTAGTCCGCAACGCTATCGGCGATCACAACGGGAGTATTGGGCTGCACAAAACCCGCTCCCAACTCAGCGTCGAACCAACCGGCACCGGCATCATCAAAGGCCGGATCAAGCCACGTGCCGGCGACGACATTGGGCTCTTGCTGATCCAAGTCGCCAGTCGTCGGAACAAAGACCCGAGCGGTCGTGCCAGGACCGATAATCGAAGCTCGCTCCATCCCCGTCGGGACACCGTAGGAGACATCTTGCACCTGTTGCGGATAACCAGGAGCCAGCGCATCGGCGACCGTGACGCCGTCCGGTTCAACCAGCGCCAAGTACTCACTGGTCGATGAGAGGCGGAAATTCGTGTGCAGCTCGTTGGCAGGATCGTTGCGATCTTTGTTCGATGCGAAAACGACCAAGTACTCGCCAGCGTTCAGCTGTACATCGGGAAACCGCCACTTTTGCAAGTCCTTCGGATCATCGGTTAGATAGAACCGGTTCAAGGACATGTCGTCTTCACCGGCGTTATACAATTCGATGTAGTCGGAATCGTCGCCGTCCTGGTCTTGAATCGTACGATCGTTGAGCGCCAGGATTTCGGAGATGATGGGCACTGCCGCCAGCACTTGGCGCGGTTCTAGCAGCTCCATGCCATGTAGCCCATTGCCAGACAGCCGTAGCCGGTCATTTCGCCGCTTGCCGCGCACCGACTTCAGCGAATTACGTCCACGAAAACCCCCAACTGAACGGTGCATTCCAGCCTCCGAGTGGTAGTCTGAATTCAAAGAGAAGTGTTGTCGCCCGGAATTGTTCGGGTTCGCGGAACGCCGCTAGCCGCAGTTGATGCCGCGTTCAACCGACGCTAACTCGATCTGACGAACTGGGGCCAATCATAAGTTCTCACGATGACAAGGCACGAGTAAGACCGCTTGGCCGCGCAAATTCCGTTCGACAGGATACACGAACCTACGCCTATTTGCGAGAAAAATCGGCAAGCTAACCAAGAGC
>JAGQPK010001040.1 GCA_020426755.1 Planctomycetales bacterium | reverse complement strand
AGAGCCGATTGCAAGTCGCCAACTGTCGCTATCAATACGCGTTGCAGCAGTCCGCAGCACAACGGCGGGAAACGTTGCAGCAGGCCGAGCAAGATGTGCTGCTTACGGCCAAGCTATATCCGCGGTTGCGTGAACTGCCTATCAGATCGCAATATCAACAGTTGCTACGAGACATTCAACGAACCTTGGGTAAGACCCTCACGGAGTTGCCATGATCAATGCCCATCGCAAGCTTCGCTGCCTTTCGATTGCCGTGGCGATGATGTTGCTGCCGGTGAACGTGGAAGGTCAGGACACGATCACGTTGCAAAAGGCAGCGGGGCGCGGCACACGCGTGTCGGGTCGCATTACCGACACGAGTCCGACGGAAATCACGGTAGAATCCAGTGGCTCGAAACGAACGGTCAGCGTGAACGAGATTGTTCGCATCGCGCTCGACGGCGAACCGAGCGGGCTGAAACAGGCACGTGCAGCGTTAGCTGCCGGTCAATACGAACAGGCCCTCGAAGCACTTGAAAAGGTCCAGCTGCCTAAGTCCGCTGCGGATCTCCTGCAACAGGAACTTGACTTCGCACACGGCCAAGCTGCCGCCCAATTGGCACTGAAAGGCAGCGGTGATGTCGCCGAGGCCAGTAAGCTGCTGGTCGACTTCGTTCGCAAGAATCGCAATACGTTTCACTTCTACGAATGTGCCGAGCTGCTGGGGCAATTGGCGGTCGCCAGCGGCAACTATGAGAATGCGACGCGTTATTTTCAGCATCTGTCCAATGCGCCCTGGTCCGACTTCAAACTCCGCAGCGATGTGCTCGTGGGTAACTCACTGCGGGCTCAGGGCAAGTTCGATGACGCGATACGACAATTTGATTCCGCGTTAGACGCGAAAGCGAAAGAGCCAGCCGAGTTGCGACAAGTTACCTTCGCCCAGTTGGGCAAGGCCGCCTGTCTGGCCGAACAGGGCCAGTATGATAAAGCGATCGAGTCAATTGAAAGCGTCATTGCCAACAATGATCCCGACGACGCCGAACTGTTCGCTCAGGCATATTTGGCGCTGGGGTCAGCGCAACGGACGGCCAAGCGACCCATTGACGCAGTTCTGGCGTACCTACACATCGATTTGCTGTTCTATTCCCAGCGCGATGCGCATGCTGAAGCATTGTTTTACCTGAGTCAGCTTTGGCCACAACTTGAGGAGCCGGCGCGTGGCGTGGAAGCGAGGCAGTTGTTGATTGCACGCTACGCGGGTTCCGTGTGGGCTCAGCGCGCCAAATGATGTTGGGCGTCGATGAATACGAGTCACAGCGCGTCGATAGAATGCAGCAGAGGGTTGAGCACGCGAGCTGCGTGTGGCGTACGAGGGATGTGCTCAACGTAGCGATTGTAGGGTGACGGACGTGGTTGTAATCTCTCGACAGTCTTATCGAAATTCGCGATCGCAATTAGAATGGTGTCACGAACGTATCTAC
Source organism: Planctomycetales bacterium (assembly GCA_020426755.1). GTDB lineage: Bacteria > Planctomycetota > Planctomycetia > Pirellulales > Pirellulaceae > JAGQPK01. Next base: position 716 of record JAGQPK010001040.1, on the reverse strand, counting down.
TGAATGTTTCTGGGGTATCTGACATGAAAACTCGTTGGAATGTGAGCGACGTTATGAGTGCAATTGCTCGCTTGGGTCAAGTCGTTGCGCTGGTCGCTTGGTTCTTCATCGTCGGTTCCGCCCCGCTTGCCGTTGCCCAAGATGATGCTAATGACGGTGCTGATAACGGTGGTGCGGTGGCTGCCCAAGAAGAAGTGGTCGCTCCGGACGTTGCCGCACCTCAAGCTGGCGCGGCGACGCCAACGTCTCCGCCATCGTACTTGGAGTGGACATTCAAGGCGCTTGGATGGTTTTACTCCAGCGTTTTTTTGTTTCTGTCATTTACGTTGGTGGCCCTTGTGGTCATGAACGTGCTGGCGGCACGGCGAGAAAATGTGTGCCCGCTGCAATTGGTGGAAGCGTTTGAAGCAAATCTCAATGAGAAGAAGTATCAGGAAGCTTACGAACTTGCCAAAACGGATGAGTCCTTCTTAGGGCAAGTGCTTTCGGCCGGCTTGGCCAAACTGTCGACAAGCTATCCGCAGGCAGTCGAAGCGATGCAGGTAGTCGGCGAAGAAGAGAACATGAAGATCGATCATCGCCTCAGCTATCTGTCGCTGATCGGAACCATTAGCCCCATGATCGGTCTGTTCGGTACGGTGCACGGCATGATCAACTCGTTTCAAGTCATCGCTTTCAGTCCGACGAGTCCGAAGCCCTCGGAATTGGCTGCCGGT
>JAGQPK010000103.1 GCA_020426755.1 Planctomycetales bacterium | reverse complement strand
GACGGCTCGACCGGCGTCACTTGCTTTGTCGACGGCGCATCGATCAATCGGTTTTCTAGCGATTTTCAAGTGGAATCGCTCGCCGGCGGTAAACGTCTGCGTGCCAGTGTTACCGCACCGGAATCGGAAGTGTTTGACAAGACGTTCGTGTTCAAACTAACGTTCGATCAACCGTGGCTGTCGCCCGGAGCGGCCAATGCGCAGGGACAGGCAGATGAACTCGCGGCGGACAGCGACTACGACCTGTTGGTTCCTGAAGATCATGAGTCGATCGCCGTTGAGAAGACGGCTTATCGTGAAGTGCTGACGGCTAAGCATCCCGCCAGTGTCGAGCAGCTGACTGCGTTCTATCGTCAACAGGCACAACGACAGGGATGGCGGGAGGTCCCGCAGGCCGCACCGTCTGTGCCCGCTAGACTCGAGTTTCAAACGGAGCAAGGACCGTTCATCGTACAACTCAAAGCCGATGGCGATGGAACCGAGATTGAAGGAAGTCGCCGAGATACACGTAAGGCGAAAGCCGACAACTTGATCCCAGCGAAGGGACAAGGACTGCTGATACTGGCTAATGGCGGAGAGCAAGCCATGACGATCCGCATGGGGAAGCGAGTACACAAGCTGGCTGCTGGTCAAGGTAGCCGCAATCCGAAAGAGGCCGTTCGCATCCCTGTACTGCCCGGCCTACATCGCTTGACGGTCGAAGCCAACGGCACGAGCAGCGAGGAGCAGATCACCATCCGCATTGGCGAGACCTGGGCCCTGATCGTCGAGCCGGAACTCGGGCCACTGGCACTGCAGCTTTACTAAGCGATCGAACGAAATCCTGCGTCGTCGCTCTTGGAACTACGACGACGTGGTCGCGCGCTGGCATCGACGGATGGCCGCAGCGCGTTCGCCCATTTTGCAGAACCGACGTTTGACGTCAAGTTTTTTGCTCGATTTTCGGCTGCCATTCGCTTACGATCTGCGGCGGGATCATTCAAGACTTCGGCAGCCACAGATGGCCGTGAACGTTTGCGCTGAGCGTTACTCGGTTTGAACGCGTTAGTTTTCGCTGCGTGTCAGGACTGCCGTCGTCCAACCAGCTTGAGTAGAGATGCGATGGCGATGAGGCATAATGCAAAATCGACTTCACGTTTGGAGTGGAGTCGACGACAGTTTCTGGCATTCTCTGCGGCGATGCCAACGTTCGTCTTGTCGGCACAACACGCATTCGGCGACGAAGGCATATCGTTTCCGACAAATCCATTTACGCTCGGCGTCGCATCGGGAGACCCCGAGCAGCATAGCGTCGTCCTGTGGACTCGGCTTGCCCCGTCACCTTTGGAGCTTCACGGTGGCATGCCAGCGCGACCAGTCCCCGTCTCTTGGGAAATCGCTGCGGACGAATCGATGCGTGCGGTCGTATCCGCAGGAAGCCAACTGGCGACTCCGCAGTTAGGACATTCGGTGCACGTCGAGGTCGACCAACTCGAACCGGACCGTTGGTACTGGTATCGCTTTCGCTGTGGGGACGCCGTAAGTCCCATTGGGCGAACGCGGACGATGCCGCGTCCCCAGTCGCTACCAGAACGAGTGCGATTTGGCGTGACTTCCTGTCAAAACTACGAACAGGGATTATTTAGCGCTTACGAACAGATGGCCCGCGATGAGCTCGACTTGGTTTTTCATCTCGGAGATTACATTTACGAGCATGAGGCAGGTCGCGATGGTCAAGTGCGTACACATCATGGCAAAGAAATCGTTTCGCTGACCGATTACCGCATTCGATATGCCCAATACCGCTTGGATCCGTTGTTGCAACAGATACACGCCCAATGTCCTTGGGTGGTGACGTGGGACGACCATGAATTCGACAACAATTACGCGGGTGCAGTATCGGAAGAAGACGTCGACCCGGTCGAGTTCCTTGTACGGCGCGCTAACGCTTACCAGGCGTACTATGAAATGATGCCACTGCGTTTGCGGAACATGCCGCGCGATAGCGATATGCGTCTGTATCGCACGTCGAGCTTTGGCCAGCTTGCCGAGTTTCTCGTGCTCGACACGCGGCAGTATCGCTCCGACCAACCGAACGGCGATCATGCGTCGCCGCTCAACGATGCGGCGCTGAGCCCTCAGCAGACGATGCTGGGGACCAAACAGAAGGGTTGGGTTTGCCGGAATCTAATTCGTTCGACAGCAACTTGGAACGTGCTCGCTCAACAAGTCATGATGGGCATGGTCAATCGGTCGGAAGATCCTGGGAACCCCAGCTACTCGATGGATCAATGGCCGGGTTATGTCCACGAACGGATGCGATTGATCGAGTTTATTCGGGATCGACAGATCAGCAATCCCGTCGTCTTGACTGGAGATATCCATTCCAATTGGGTCAACGAGTTGCGTGTCGATGACCGCCGGCACGACGAACCGACGATTGCGACGGAGTTTGTCGCTACATCCTTGTCGAGCGGCGGCAACGGCCCCCAACGTCCTGCGAATCTGGATGCAACTCTATCGGCAAATCCGTGCGTCAAGTTCCACAACGGCGAACGTGGTTACATTCGCTGCGACGTGACACCGCAGAAATGGCGCGCCGACTATATGGTTGTCGATGACGTTCTGAAGCCCGGTGGACAGACATTTACGAGAGCATCATTCGTTGTCGAATCTGGAACCGCGCGGGCCAATCTCGCGTAGTCGGAATGCTGGAGATCGTTGCAGATAGGGAGTTCCAGGCGTTGGGCGCTCGTGCGGCGCGCGATGAATCATGGAGTTCCATTCGCAAGGCGACTGAAACATCCGAGTTCATTCGTCATATGGCCCAAAGCCCAGCTGAAAGGCAAGAACGAGATCCGCGGTGTCGAAATCGCCGTCGCCGTTCCAGTCGCCTTCGGAGTAAATTGAGTTGCGCGCGATCGAGTCTTCGTATTCACCGATCTGAAATAGCAGTACAAGATCACTTGAGTTGAATTGTCCGTCGCCATTGACATCACCGGGAATGCGAGGCGATACGCCGGGCGTGCCTCCAAGTTTGTCCGTCAGTCGCCAGTTGGCGGGATTCTGCGCCCAGCCATAGTCGGGACCAACTCGCTCCCATGATGCACCACCGACGGCTTCCGCCCACCATGAATCGTCGTCCGTGAACAACGACTCATTGACTGAGCACGTTGCGCCTTCTACGCGACTCCAGACATCGATCAACTCGGTGATCGGTACGTCGATTTGTACAAAGGTGACTCCAACCGGAACCGAATAGACGCGTCGAAACTCCGCTTCCGTCGCTGGAGTCAGCAGCATGATCTGATGAGCGGGCAGTCGATCGACCGAGTACGCGCGAGTCGCGAATCGCAGATAGACGCCCACATCGCGATTCGAAGTGTTTTCGAATTCGACGAAGGGGAACTGTCCAAACGCCGGCTGATCCATCCATTCGGTGATGACTACCGGGGCGTCGACGGCGTGATCGTTGGGCGCGTTGAGCGTTGGTTCCGACAATCGTTGAAGGCTCACAAGGCCGTCGCTACCTCGCGCCCAAGCTTCATCGGCGGTGACACGGCCGTGCGACTGATTGAGAAATTCGGAACAGCCCAGCCGCACGGAGTCGCCATATCCCAACAGCCCGCCGTCATCGGCCGCCGTCAAATGCAACGTCTCGCCTCGACTGCTAATGCCGAAACGAAGTCCATTCGCTTGGTCGAAGACTGCAAACCCTTGCGCCGGAATGAGCGTCCCGGCAGGAATCTGCCACCCGCGCAGATAGTGTTGATCGTCACTTAGCCACCAGCCACTCAGATCGACGGTGACGTCGCCGCGATTGTAAAGCTCCACCGTATCATTCGATCCCGCCGCAATCACTTCGTTGATGACAACGGCATTCCAGCCGGCTGGAGCTTCGTCGAGATAGCCGGGCGAACCGCCTGCCCGCAGACTGAGCCGCCACGCGGTACGGTGGCTTAATTCAGCGGAGTCACGTGGGTTGACGGGAGTCAGCGAGAACGTTCGCTCGGGATTCTCGTCGTCAAGCAGTGGGAACCAGTCACTTCCATCAAACTCGAATTGCACGATCGTGTCGTTGATCGGGGCGGCCAACTCGATCGATTCGCCACCGCCCCGCAAGTTGCCCAAGTATTCACCGGCGACGATCATACGAGACAAATCGTGGCGATTTGCGAACTCTTCCGCATCTTCAACCAACAACAACTGCTCGCCGGGCAAGATGACGGATGTGGCTGCTGCCGTGAAGTCGAAAGCGATGCCGTCCAAGAATCGCACATGGCGGAGATTCAGTGGAATGTCGGCGAAATTGGTGAGTTCGACATAGCCTCGATCCTGCCACGGAGCGATCTCGGTAATCCGGAGAAATTCACGCAGTGCCCGATTGGCTGCTTCGGTATTGTCGTTTTCGTACCGCGCGGCCGGAATGATTCCATCTAAATAGACGGCAGCATTTATTTGCACCGCACCGGATGCGGCAACTTCAAACGCGTAGGATGCTCCGCTGAGCCGATTGACGGCATTACCTTGAGGTTCGAACGATTGGCGTGACAGCGACATGCCACGTGGCGGCACTACGACCAGTTGGTACATTCCCACAAGTACGGAACCAAACTCAAATCGTCCATCAGCGCCTGTTTCCACTTGGCCAAACGACTCGCCGGTCGCAGCGGCGATCAACTCGACGCTGACACTCTGTAGCACAGGTTCGCCACGATCAGGCTGGCCGTTCAGTTGATGGTCGTGCCAGACGTAACCGGCGACAACGTTGCCAGGCGAGTGGACCAGTCCCGCGTCCAACCCCGTCAATTCGCTGTCTAACGAGAATAGGTCGGATTGGCCTGCCGCAGATACAACACTCTGTGCGTTCCGCGCTACGAAGTGCGCGTCGGGTGGCGCAATGACCTGAAGAGTGTAGCTGCCTAAATCGAGCGGCAAGATGTAGTTGCCGGTGATATCCGTGCGTCCCGTCGCCCGCACAAGTCCCGCAGCATCGAGTGCTTGGACGACAATCCCTGCCATGGGCCGATCATTCGACGTGAAGTTGCCATCGCCGTCAACATCTTGCCAAATTGTGCCGGATACCGACTGACGGAGATCGTACTGCCATAGGCCAGACGGTGTGGCTATCAACAGTTGATCGGTGGCGACCATGACGTTGTCGATCCGTGTGTTGAATGTCCAGACAGTTTCGGCATTGCCTGTCACGTGATCGAATCTGAGCAGTGTCGACGTTTGCTGAACCTCATCGGTCTCGACGAAATACAGCTGGCCGTGAACGTCGGTCAGTTGTTCGACCAGCAACGTCGAGCTTTCAGGACTTGGTCGCAAGAGTCGCGTTCCTGCTGACGTACCATCGCTTTCCCACAACTGCCCCAGCTCATCCAGCAAATACAAGCGATCCTCGATGACTTTCATCGCCATCGTGTGTGGCGAACGTGTGGTCGGCGCGAGGTCTTTGATTCGTACCGCGCCCTCGCCGTCACTCGTCCACAATGCCATCGTCGACGAAACTTCATAGTTGTCACGCGGTCGATACGCGGCAACGTAGAAGAACTGCCGCTGAAAGCTCGTCGCGACGCGCGGTCCATGGATTACATATTCTGTATCCGGTTGTTCAATCGCAACCTGTCGAGTACCTGTCGACGTGCCGTCGCTGACCCACAAGTAGAGATCGTCGATTCCTGCGGTTCCCATTGTCCCCAGCCAAAAGAACAGTCGGTCATCAACGACCGTCAGTTGCGAGATTTGGTATCCCGGCTGAAACACTGGGCTCGGCGTGGCTTGTTCGGTCCGAGACTTTACCGTGTCATTCGCACCGTCGGCGACATAGAATAGTCGGCGGTTGACTTGCACAAGTGAGTGCGCCGAGTCCTGATTGATGCGACCAATCAGAAAGCTCCCATCACCGAATTGAAAAACCGAACTGATCCCAGGCGTCGCGACAATCAGTTCATTGTTCAGCGACAGGAACTCGGTCACGGCGAATCCGCCGCCTCGATTGGGAACCTGCAACGTGCCTTCGACGCTTCCGTCGCTGTACCAGATCTGCTGTTCGCCGCGATCGTCGTTGGCGGCAAAGAACAGTTGTCCGTGATGGTCAACGAAGGGGCCGGGTGCAGCAGCGGCGAATCGAGCCAGCGCGACGGTACCCTCACTGCGACCGTCGCTCCGCCACAAGCGGCCTTCACCCGTGACCGGGTCGGTCGTGGACAGGTACGCAAGTTCGTCGGAGGGTACGTACAAGCTGTCGACCAGCCGATCGCCGTCAAAGTACGACGCCAGGCTGGGAATGACGGCTAGCAAATAGCGAGGCTCGACCGTTTCGAAGTTAGCACGTCGGCCAGACCGAAGTGGCGTTGTTCGTGATTTGGAGTGGCATCGTGAACGGATGACTTTGCGCATGGGAGCCTCGGCACGTCGTTTGGCCGCGCAATGTCGGCCAGTCGTTACTCAGCGACCTGCTGAGACGAATCCGATTGTGACACGAATTCCCAGAAAGGTGAAGCACTTTCCGACTTTCCATCAATTGTCGTAATCCGCGAACAACTCGTCAACCGCCAACATCGTTCGTTTGCCGTTGAGTCGATGGCCGACCAGCGAGGCGAGTTTTTCCTCGATCGTTTCCGTATCTTCTGACTGAGAGTTGTCACGCGATTTAGCCGCCACACTGGCGCCGACGAGATTCGGGTCGTAGTCAGAAACGGACAGTGCCAACACCAAGTCACTCGAGTTGAACACTCCGTCGTTATTCCAATCGCCCGTTTCCCAGGTGGCCGGTTCCTCCGTTTCGTACGCACCGCCGGCGAAGGCCAGCACTAAGTCCTGCGAGCTAAAATGGCCATCTCGATTGGCATCGCCAGGCAGCGCCGCGCCGAGCGGCCAAACGCGGACGGCAAAGTCACGCGTAGCGGTGCCACCATCGTCGTCTTGCACGATGATGCGTGCATTATAGAAACCATAGTCGTGGTACTGGTGCGCTAGGGTGAATTCTTGTCCGTGCATCGGCAGTGGTTCCAGACCACCGCCGTCACCGTAGTCGACGAAAGCTTGCCACCGGTCAGCGCCTGGATCGGAGAACGTACCCGGTTGCAGCAGCAGTCCCGGTTCAGTCAGCACGACGTCGTCGATCGGTGCGATCTGAGGTGCGACGTTCGCGACGCGAACTGGCAGGCTGCCCGTATTGAAGCCACCGTGTTGGTCACGCCACAACAGATCGACTTGGTAAGTTGCTGAGTCGGTCGGGTTGTCCAAGTATCTGTGACTCAACTCAGCAGTCGGCGTTCCTGGTGCAAACGCGAACGTTTCCAGCGGCGTGCCGTCGCCCCAATTGATTTCCAGGAAGAAGATGTCGGTGGGATCTGGTTCGCTGATGTCGCCGCGCAGGACCGCAATGCCGCCTTCGCTCAATTGTTCAGTGAGCGTGCGGTTGGGGAACTTCGGCGCAGTGTTCTGAATCGTCGTGAGCACTACGTCGTTGCCGGTGCCGCCACGATAGCTGATTTGGAACGTCGAAGTGCCGACAGTGAACGTTGCGCCTTCACCAAGGTTCGTGAAGTTGCCGCGCACCAGATCCGTGCCGTCATTGTCGATCAGCATAAAGTTTGAGCCAACCGCAGGCACGAAACCTGTTGTTACCGACAACGCACCGGCGACGGTCACGCTGCCTTGGGCAACGATCACGTCATGATCCACACCGGCCTTCTCCCCATTAAGTTCGAACTGAGACCGAGCCGTACTACTCAACGCGAAGCCGGCGACCGTAATCTGGCCGGTGCCGTTGCCTGGCGACACCGTGCCCGCGACAGAAGTTGCACCCACGCGTCCGTCGCCGGTCAGCGTTGCGCCAGATCGTACGTTGACTCGCCCCGTGCTCTGATCGCCACGAACGTTGAGCGTACCGGCTGCCACGTCGGTAGTTCCCGCATAGCTGTTATTGCCCGTCAACATCGCGGTGCCGACGCCATCTTTGATCAGGCCACCGCTACCGACCAGAATGGCGTCGATCTGCAAGTCCGTCGCTGGCGTTCCGTCCGAGACACGCAGCGTGTGTGTGGTGCCGCCGAGGTCAATGTCGCCCTGAATGGTTGCTGTTTGCGAACTGGCTGAAGTGATGACGTCGCCGATCAATACCAAACGGTCGACGGTCGAAACCGTACCGCCACGCAGGCTGATTTGGACGGTATCGGCACCCAATCCTCCGTCCAACGCGGCAACGCCCGACCACTGATCGAGTGTAAATCGGTTCGCGGCAGCGCCGCCCGTGAGTGAGGCACTCTCGCCACTGAAGTTCTCAAGTCTCACGACCGCGCCGGTGGCGGCACTGATTGAAGAGTCACTCAACGTCATGTCTGAGTTTGTCGTCGCCACCAACACGTCGCTGTCGGCGCCGGCGTCCCAGGTGAGTGTCGCGTGGTTGCCGCCAGGCGTTGCGTTGTCGAGATTCACATGCAGCTCGTCGCGGCCCGCGCCGGTTTGCAGCGTCAAGTTAGTAAGCAGACGAGCTGCTGTGGCGTTGTAATCGACAGTGACCACATCAGCCGTACCGGCGCCGTCACCGGAGCCGAGATTGAGTGTCAGGGCGGGCGTATCCACGACCATGAAGTTCGAAGTCACAAACTTGCCAGAGGTCCCAGACCACGTCACGGCAGCGGCTTTGTCGACGAGCGAATCACTCACGCGATAGTCGTCCACCGTGCCGTTGGTAGTCCATTGCACGCTCCCTAGATTGGCCAGCGTGACGAGTTCGGTATTGAGAAACTCGGTGACACGGCCGTTGATGTTTAACGTGGATGCGTTGTCTTGTTGTTGCGGCTGCCCTTGCGCGGTGAAGGAATTGGTTCCTTGCAACGTGATACTATCACCGGTTCGCGACGAGCGTCCGCCATCGAAACTGAAGCCAAATTCAGGCAATGGATTTCCGGTGTCGAAGTCGAGTGTCACGAAATCGTCACCGTCACCAGCTTCGAAACGTACACGCGTGGCCACCGGTACGGTGACGGGGCCGCTGTCAGCGAAGTGAACGACGATGCCACTTGGTGAATTGTGTAAGCTCAGCGCGTCGCTTTTCTCTGTACCAAGGATCGTCACTTCGGCATTTGAGTTGACGACCAGCAGATTCATGTCAACCGAGTACTTGATCGGATCTTGTCCCACGACGGTGACTTTCGATGGCTCGATCAGCAGTGACTCTCCGGCAGCGTCCACCAAGATGACGCCTTTGCTATCCGATCCAACGACGGCATCACCGGCACCCCCGATGATCTTCGTCGTCGCATCGCGCGACACGATCACGTCGCCAGTACTCCGCAGTTCCGATACCTCGCCGGCCTGATCGCCAATCGCCGTGCGATTGTCACCGAAGATCGTGGCGGAACCGTCGAGCACTTGTCGGAGCTGATCGGCGTCTTCCTTTTGGAGCGTGGCATCGGCGGGGCGACGATCGAACGTTTCGTCATAGTCACCAACCACAATGTCGTTGCCACCTCGACTGATGATCGCATCCTTCCCGCCACCACCGACAATCGTATCTTGATGACGGTTTGCCGTCGTTTGACTGATGTGGGTCGGAGCGTCGTCGATCTGGTCGTCTCCTTCACCGCCAAGTAGGACGTCGGCGCCGAAGCCGCCACGCAGCACATCGTTGCCAGACTCACCATGCAGTTCATTCACGATGTCTCGGCCGGGAACGACGCGATCTCCAGCGACGACGACGTCATTACCGGGACCGGAAAACACGGTGATGGGACCAGAACCGCCGAGGATCGTATCGTTGCCCAGATTACCGACGACTAAAATGCTACTGGTGATGTGACGGTCGATCGTGAGACGATTGTTCGATGGACCTAAGGTGATGTTGATGTTCGGGAAAGGGTTCAAGTTCGGCTCGGGCGTCCCGCCGCCGCCACCACCGCCACCGTTGTCGTCGCAATCGACGATGGGCTGGATCTCCTGTAGGAATCCGCCCGCTTGAATGACTAACGTTTCGCGGCCGCTGGTGATTTGCACCTTGCCAGTTAACACCGGCGCCGGTGTTGCCGCAAGTGTGTCGGTGGTGCGTGACAGCAACCGAGCCGTATTATTGGTGGGCCGCACGGTAAACTGAGAGCCTGTCACGTTCGTCACAATGCCGTTCAACGTGTTGTTATCCTGCTGCCAAGTGACACCCAGTCCTGCTTCGATATTGGATTGTCCCAAGTCAATGCCGGTATTGCTCGTGTCGAAGATGATGTCTTCGCCGAACTGTTCCATCAGGAGTTCGTTCGGATCGAAGCTGCCGAGGATATCGCCGTCGAAGAGGTTGCCGTTGCGATTCTTTGTCGAGACGAAAATGTCGCTCGCATCGAATCGAGGTTGATTCAAATCGATATCGACATTCAGTCCTCCCTTCCCGTCGCCTTCGGCTTCGGCCGGTCCGCTGGGCTCTTCAGCGCCCTCAGGCGGGCAATCGATGGGAAAAGTCAGATCGAACGTGGCGAGCGAGAACGTTTGACTGAAGGTTCTATCGAGCAGGAATCCTCCCAGCACCGTAACGTGGATACCGAGTTCCGCCGTGACATCTCCGCCAATGTCGAAAATCGACAGGAATTTCAATTGTCCACCGTGACTATTCGTAATCGACTTCATCTCGTCAACGTGCAGCTTGCCATCGTGTCGATCTGCGGCAGAACGCGGGTCGCAACTGGGAACCGTCCCATTCGGTTGTTCGTTGTCGTCATTCAAGTCGACGTGGACGCCGGCCTCGATGCGGAAGTAGCCGGCGATCTCGGCGATATTGAAGTCGAAGATCTTGGCAGTGCCGCGGACCGTGGCCTGTATTGCCGCGGTCAACTCGACTTCGGGCCGTTCTGCATCTGTCGGGTCGATCTGGCCGTTTAGCCCTGGATCGAAATCGCCCAGGTAAAAGCCGTCCAGGAAGCGGCCGCTGCGCAAGCCCCGCGTGTCGAGGCCACCAGACAGATTCACATGCAGACCAATTTCGCCACCCAATTCGAGCACGGCCGCGACTTCGAAGAGCGGTTCCAAAGCCACACCGGCGAGCGTTACCGAGAAGTTTAGGCTCTTGGAGATCTCGAGTTCAGGCACGTCGATGAATACGAGGTCGACGTCTTTGCCCACGATCAACTGAGCGAGGTTGGAGAGCCGGAGTGCCGGGAAATAGATGCCGAGATCGCCCAATCGCTTT
>JAGQPK010001039.1 GCA_020426755.1 Planctomycetales bacterium | reverse complement strand
GCAGTTCTGTACCGACAACTATGGCGTCACGTTCGACATGTTTTCCAAGATCGACGTCAATGGTGAACAGGCCAGCCCGTTGTACAAGTACCTGCGTGCTCAGGATCTGAAGCCCAAGGGCGCTGGAGACATTTCCTGGAACTTCGAAAAGTTTCTGATCAGCCGCAAGGGCGAGGTTGTTGCTCGCTTTGCTCCGACCACGAAACCAAATGATCCTGAGTTCATCTCGGCGGTCGAAAAATTGTTGTCCGACAAGACTCAGTAGTTCAACTTCGCGCTAGAAGGGAATCTGTCGGTTGTCCAACAAGTCGACACTCGCCGGCTACGAGATCGCTCGTCAGCAGTATGCGGATTGGAACGTGGACACGGAGTGTGCGCTGCAGCAACTCGCTGAGCTCCCTGTGTCGCTCCAGTGTTGGCAAGCTGATGACGTCCGTGGTTTTGAGTCATCCGGCGCTGAGCTCGGTGGTGGGCTGGCTGTCACTGGAGCCTATCCGGGGCGGGCCCGTTCGGCCACTGAATTGCGTCATGATTTTGAGTTTGCCAGTCGGTTGATTCCGGGCCAGCTTCGAATCAATCTCCATGCCAGTTATGCGGAGACTGGGCAGGCACGCGTCAACCGCGATGAGCTGACCGTGGAGCACTTTGCCAAGTGGATTGACTGGGCGAAGTCGCATGGGTTTGGCATCGATTTCAACCCTACCTACTTCGCACATCCGTGGGCGGAAAGCGGCTGGACGTTGAGCCATGCCGACGATCGTATCCGTAAGTTCTGGATTGATCATGGCGTCGTCTGTCGCCGCATTGCTGCGGCGATGGGGGCGGCCATTGGTAGTCGCTGCATCAATAACATTTGGATTCCCGACGGGTCGAAGGATTTGCCATTCGACCGGTTGGGACCGCGTGAACGATTGCGCGAGTCACTCGACGTGATCCTCTCGGAACAACTTGATGAACAGCACTTAGGTGATGCTGTCGAGTGCAAGCTATTCGGGCTGGGGTCGGAGAGCTACGTCGTTGGGTCGCACGAGTTTTATCTGGGCTACGCGGCGGCGCGTAAAACTCTGCTGTGCCTGGACTCCGGTCACTTCCATCCAACGGAAGTTATCTCCGACAAGTTGTCTGCTGTGCTACTTTGGGTGCCGGAGTTGCTCCTACATGTGAGTCGCGGCGTACGCTGGGATAGCGATCACGTGGTGATTCTCAGTGATGAGGTGCGTGCGATTGCGGAGGAGGCGGTGCGCGGCCAGTTCTTGTCGCGAATCAACTTTGGCCTCGACTTCTTTGATGCCAGTATCAATCGCGTGGCAGCGTGGGTCATCGGCTGTCGTGCCTTGCAGCGAGCGTTGCTGATTGCGCTCCTGGAACCGCGCGACGTGCTCCGCGAATGCGAACTGCGAGGCGACAATACAGCGCGTCTGATGCTGATGGAAGAGACGAAGATGTTGCCATACGCGGCCGTTTGGAATGAATACTGTCGCCGCTTGGACGTACCGGTTGGCCAGGCCGGTTTGGAAGAGATTCGCCGCTACGAAAGCGACGTCTTGTCGAACCGCTCGGAGTAGGGTGACCGAGTGACGAGTGCGACGACCAGCGATACGCTGCTAGAGATTTGCGAACTCTCGAAATCCTATGGTGGCGTCCCGGCACTATCGGACGTGAGCTTGACGGTGCGCCGCGGGGAAGTGCATGCGGTTTGCGGCGAGAATGGCGCCGGCAAGTCGACGTTGATCAAGATTCTCGCTGGCGTCGTCCGGCCAGACCACGGGCGTTTGCGGATCGACGGGCGTGATGCTGCAATTGCAGATGTCGCTGCTTCGGAGGCCGCCGGCATTGCTGTGATGCACCAGGAGTCGACCGCTTTCCCAGATTTGAACGCGGTTGACAATCTGTTCGTCGGACGCGAATTGACGCGCGCTGGTGGTTGCTTGCTGGATCGTGCCGCCATGGAGCGTCGCACGCGTGAATTGTTAGGTCGGCTTTCCGTTCAAGTCGACATCCACCGTCCGCTCGCCGAGTTACCGCTAGCCCAGCGTCAATTGGTTGCCTTGGCCCGCGCTCTGTTGCTGAACTGTCGCCTGCTCATCATGGACGAACCGACAGCCTCTTTGTCGGCACGCGAAACGGATGTCTTGATGCGGATCGTGCAACAGTTGCGTGCGGAAGGCGTCAGTGTGCTGTACGTCAG
>JAGQPK010001038.1 GCA_020426755.1 Planctomycetales bacterium | reverse complement strand
AGCGGTCATAATCTTGAGCGGCATCGCGGTGTATCAGTCTCTTTCGACACGTTCGCGCTACGCATTTGTGTCAACGTTCGGGTAAGATGGTGAGTTATCAAGTTTGTTCAAAGTGAAGTCACGGCGAGGCGCTGGTCATGCTGAGAATGAAGAAACCGTTATTTTCATTGTGGACACTATCAATCGCGTTTGGCTTGTCTTTCGCGTCGCACACAGCGACCATCTGGTCGCAGGAACCAGTTGCACCCCTGGACCGCGCGGATCTTGAACTCCGTGTGCAACGATTGGTGCAACTGCTGGAACACCAGGATCGTCAGCAACGCGACAGTGCGGAAACGCAGTTGATCGAGATGGGCGACGTTGTCATGCCGTTGTTACCCACAACCGACGACAACACGGCGGCGGAAACTCGTGAACGGCTGATCCGCGTTCGTCGCGCAATTGAGCAGTCGGCGGCGCGATCGGTACTTGAACCATCGCACGTCACGATGGAGGGCACGTTCACGCTGGCGCAAATCTTGGAACAGTTTGAAAAGCAAACTGGCAATCACGTCGTGATCTTCAATGCGGATCAGCAAACCGGGCGTTCGGTTAGTGTCGAGTTCCAGCAGATGGATTTTTGGCAGGCACTCGACCAAACGCTTGATCAGGCGGGGATGACGACCAACAGCTACACGGGACAACTGCGGACGTTGGGCGTCACACCCGTGGATCAAGGCGCGGTCGCTCGCTTTGAGAACGCGAGTTATTCCGGGATCTTTCGAGTGAATGCTGCAGAAGTTCAAGCACAACGGCGCCTGGATGTTAACAACGGCGGCAGTCTTCACATTCAACTTCAAGTGCAGTGGGAGCCACGCGTGCTGCCAATCGTTCTGCGGCACGAGTATGCAGATGTTGAGGCGGTTGGAGATGATGGTGAAGTGATAGCGTCCGAAATAGAACGCGGTGCAGCTGATATTCCGGTGCAAAGTACGGTCGCGGGGCTGGACGTTGTGTTGCCGTTGAAGCTGCCGTCGCGAAGCGTGAAGTTCTTGTCCAGCTTGAAGGGCAAGTTCGTCGCGACGCTACCCGGTCACGAAGAAACGTTTGAGTTCACCAGCTTGGATCAGGCTCGCAACGTTCAGCAGCAGAAAGGCGGGGTGCAGGTGACGCTCGACCGCATTCGTAAGAACGGCAGCGTGTACGAATTTGTCATCCGCCTGTTGATGCTCAACAAAGATCAGAAGTTTGAGTCGCACTTAGACTGGGCCGCGAATAACATCTTTTATCTGGAGGATGCGAGCGGCAAGAAGTACGACAATGCAAACTACGAAAACGTGCTGGGAACCGACACCGAAGTTGCCTACCGCTATCTGTTGCCTTTGCCGGGCGAGTTGAAAGACTATAAGTTGGTCTACAAATCACCCGCAGCGATCATGGTCGTGCCCGTCGAATACGAGTTGAAGAATATTCCGCTACCGTGATTGCAGGCGTCAGGATCGCTTCTCACGCGCGTTGCCGCGGCATAGAGTTCGCCGTAACGCGCAAGCGTCGGTTAGTCCCGGCGCGCGAGTTCAACGATTGCGAGAAACGCGGCTGACGCCTTTCGGCTCTCAGTTTATTTGTGCGCTGCTGTTCCCCCTCCCGGTGTCGGACTGGGTGAAGTAGAGGCCATCGACGGGAGGGGGAACTACCCGTCTTTTCTATCCTGAAATCTCAACTGAGTGCCGTTGGGCGAGCGCCTTTCTGCGAACCGCGATCCGTGCAAATCCGTGCGCATCCGTGGCTAAAAATCAGCCCTGCATCTTTTCCCACTGAGAGATCTGCCGATGCAGTTCTTCGATAGTGAGCGGCACGGTGGGCAAGATGGCCTGCAGCAGTTGCTGTTCGTCGATCGACGTCATCTGGCGCCGCCAGCGACGCACTTCTTCTTCCAACGCGATCAGCCAGCCGGGCGGATCGAACCCGACCCCCGACGGCTCTTTCGTGAGCATCCGCGCTTCGCTTTCGAGAATTTCGAACGACGGCGATTCCGGATGCATAATCGCCGGCACCACGAGCGCCCGCATCCGATCGATAATCAATGGACGCAGGAATCGTTCGCCGATCCGATCTGCGATGGTGGGCAACTGCATCGCGTAGCGGTGTTGTAGTTTGGTGAGCCGTTCTCGATATCGGTCGGCCTCTTCGCCAATTCGTTCGGAGAGTGC
>JAGQPK010001037.1 GCA_020426755.1 Planctomycetales bacterium | reverse complement strand
GTAGCTTCCAAATAGCCGTCATGTTGCATACGATCGGCGAGTGTGTTGCCGACGATACAGATGTGGGCACCTTGCGGCAGCTCAATCTCGGCAATCGCTGAAGTGCAACGCAGAACCAGCAGGAGTCCGAGCAACGACGGGACGAGACGGTAGCGACTGAATCGATTCATGAAGGAAGCTCGCGCAGGATTTTGGCAGGCGGGTGTCTAATCGGTTTCGCAACGGTCGCAGACCGATCTGACCGGGGTGCTGATTTTACCCGGCTCACTCACAGAATGAAACAGAACCAGCGAGTTTTGGCTCGCGTAGGTTAGTTCGCCATACGCCGCAACGCGTTAGCGTCGGTTCTATCCCCGTGTCGAAGTTGATTTCGGATTGCTGATTTCGGATTTCTGATTGTGGAAGGGAAAGAAGCTCGCGTTTGTGAGTGCCTCCATCATGCACAAATCAAACATCATCATTCCTAGATCGCTGCGAGAACCGCGGCTGGCGCCTTGCGGCGAACTAATGCTCGGCGATCCGCGGCAGGCGTCTGGCGGCGAACTGACGCTTATATGGTACGATAGAAGTACACACCCATCCGAGGAACGACGTGCGTCAACGAATGGCAACCAACTATCGACGACACTCACTTATCCGTGGACTCATGCTATCGTGGTTAGTTGTCGGCAGCTGTTCACCGGCGTTGGCTACCGATTTCATTCGACGCTTCAACTTACTCGGCGTCCTCCAAGCTCCGGTCTACACCGATTCAGCAGATCTGCCCCAAGCAATTCGTGCGTGCAACGACGGCGATACACTGGAACTTCGCGCGGGGACTGACCGGCCGTTTACTTTACCGCGTGATACGATACTCGATTTGGAGCACAAATCGATCACGATTGCCAGCACGGGATTCACCGTGCGCGTGCGTGCAATCGACATCGAACGAGACGTATTGACGCTCGACGGCGACATCACACTTGCCCCCGGTGATCGTGTACGCTTCTTTGGTGAAGGATGTGTCAACTGCGCTGACCGCGCCAACTTCGTCGTACATCGCTGGAATCACGCGTCGCGTGAACTGCAGATCGCGTCATCAACGACTGCCACGGCACCACTCGATCTCACCGATAATAAACTCGATACGCGTCCACTGTTCGCGTATTTCCATGCCGTCATCAAGCCTGCCAGCTCAACGCAAGATTATAGTCAGCTACTACGATTCAGGGGCCATGGCGCACTGACGATAAAGAACATCACGTTTAGTGGTGACGCTCCTGTCGCAGGAGGCGATGGCAATCGGAATGACAATGAGCATGCCGGCCACTACGGTCGTCTGCTAAGATGCGATGGCCAACGCCCATCACTCCTATTGGATGGCGTGCAAATCATCGATTGCACCCGCGGCCGCGGTGCCGCTCAGGACGCAAGCTTTGGACTGTGGGTCCAGGATTGTTCCGTTCTACGCATGCGAAACTGTTTTACCGACAACACGGACTATCACGGTTGCCGAATTGAAAACGTCGGCGACACGCAGATTGAACACTGTGTTTTCCGCAACTTTCGCCAACGAGCCATGGGCCAAGAGGCGAGCCACCCGACGTCACGCTTCTGTGTTCGCGACTGCTGGTTCTATTGCACACCAGATCGCGAGGGCCGCACTGGGCCAACGAAGGAATTGCGCGCTTGCCTCAATTTCGACGCTCGCGCACTAGTCGATGAAGTTGTGTTTGAACGGACGGTGTTCGATCTTGTTGACGTCGAAGGCCAAGGTTATTCATGGGACTTCGACGCGGATGCCTCCCCTGAAATCGGCCATCAATCTTGTCCCATGATGAAGTTTCAATCGATTCGCAAGTTGCGCATGAGCGATTGTCAGATATTGCATGGAGGTAATCGCAACACTCAAGGCGAGCACAACCCGCTGGGGCCACGCTGTTCGTCGCTCAAGTTCGACCGTACAACTGCAGGCGATTATCAGATCAACGGTGTGATGAACGCGCAATTCTGGCGCACCGTGTTCTCCGGATCACTCATGGGATCCCCCAGCATGCACAACGCTCAATCAATCGAGTTCCATGGTTGCGACATCATGCGCGACGGCCATTTCAATTCCAGCTTCGCGCTAGACTACATGGACTTCCCCATCGTGCTACTCGAAGGCGACCTAACGAAGAACCCATCTAAGACGACAACAATCAATCATCTG
>JAGQPK010001036.1 GCA_020426755.1 Planctomycetales bacterium | reverse complement strand
CGCATCTCAGCGGCAATCACAAGCAAGTACTCCGCGTAGCCGGTACGGTCCGGCAGGCCGGCAATTACGAGATCGTCGCACACTTGCTCAGCCTGCGTGGCGAGCTTCCGACGGAGCCACCAGGCCACAGGATGGAACCAATACACACAGCGGTTCAATTCCGCCAGCAAGCCAACGAGGTAATCAGCGCGATCGATATGAGTTTGCTCATGTTCCAGTACGAACCTCAACATCCCCGGCGGCCAAGTATGCCAATTGTCTGGCAAGAGAATCACCGGGCGCACAGCGCCAACAGTCGCGGGTGTGCACACCGCTGTCGATTGAAATACCCGCGATTGCACCTTGCCGGCGGGAAAGACACGCTCGCCCGCTCGCACGAGTTGATGAACCTGCCAGATGCCCAAGCATAACCGCACCAAGCCAATGGCCACTCCGGTCAAGTAGAGGTAAACCAACCATCGCCAGTTGGGAGTGGACGTGTCATCGGCGTATGCGGTTGTGTTCGTTTCTGATGCAGATGCAACTGTCGACGCTGGCGCAGTGCGCGAATCTCCTTCGTCTGAAACCGTCGAAAGGCCCATTTGCTGTCTCGCGAGTGGGACATCTGCGACAGCTTGAACGTGAGCAGGTGCTGCGGTCCTCGACTCAGCGTTGTGAGACAAATCGGTCTGCCAATATGCCGAGAACGGGAGCGGTATCGCCAACGGAGGCAGAACCCCTTGCCAAACCGGCAGCAGCAACATCCCCAGCAGAACCAGAGTCCAGACGCGGTGATGTGTGTTGACGTTACGAACGTGCAGACCGATTAAGCACGCGGCCGCCAACATTGCCAACGCCACCGATCGTACGGAAGCGTCCAACAGGGACGATCGGCAGAACTCGACGATGGCATCCATATCACACTCCTTTCGGACGGCGTGTTTTCGATTTCGCTTGATCTTTCGCCTTTGCGTTGGAGATCTTCTTGGCCAGTTCGCTCAGCTTTTCTGCCGACAGGACCTCACTATCGACCAAGCCAACGAGCAAGTCTTCCACCGAACCATTGCAGAGACGCTGCACGATGCCCTGCACTGCCTCCGCCGCGACATGCTGGGACTGTACGATCGGCGAATAGAAATAAGTCCGCGCTTCCGTGCGGTGCGTCACGTAACCCTTTTGTTCCAAGCGACGCAGGATCGTCCGAACCGTCGAGTCCTTCAGCGACGCTGCCCCCTTAAGCTGAGTGCGCACGTCGTCGGCCGAGCACTGCTCCTGCGCCCAAACGATTGCCATGACCTTGTTTTCCAGGTCGCTAAGTGCCGGCTTCCGTTGCTTTGCCATCGGCTCGCTCCAGAGGGTTACACGCTGTAGTGTTACACACTGTAACACATCACATTGCCATGTCAACGGTGAAGACAAAAGTACGCGAGCGTGAAGACTCTGCCAGTACGTGAACATGCGTGAGGCGAAACCCGCGTTGAACCATCGTCACAGGCGAGTCAACGCGTAGAGTGCTTGATTAAGCGTCTGGCAACCATTTGCGAGTGAGACTCGAGCGCTTACAATCGCTGCGGCACGCTGATTTACACACAAATCAAAAAGCTCACAGAACGCCGTCCAGCGAATGTAACCGCACTCATTTAGGTCTGTCTCTTCATGGCGAAGATAGTTGCGCCCCGTCGACGCTTCCGATTTAGCCTCCGAGCCACTGTCGTGACAGTGACACTCGTCGGCCTGCTCTTCGCGTGGCTCGGCAGGGAGTGGCGTCAGACCTCACTTGAATCGCAGCTTGCCAAGCAATGTGCTGTTGCGAGTTATGTTGGTCCTTTCGATTCGTCCGTGCTTCGTCAAAAGCGAGAACCGCAGGGATGGTGGCGCGACTTGGCGAGATATGCACTAGGCGAAAGGTTGTTGTCGATTAACGTCGAGAATGAAGAAGTCAAAATGGCGATGATCGGGCAGCTCTCGAAACTGGAGCAGCTCATGATTACTAGCAAGACCGAGATAGACTTGAAGCCACTTGCGAATCTCACTAGCCTCGAGTCACTGTATCTCAAGGACGTGTTGGTGACCAATCTGAGACCACTTGCAACGCTGACTAACTTAAAACGACTCAGCATAGTCGGCTCGCCCGTTGTCGACTTGACGCCGCTTGCACGCTTGACAAACCTGGAGCAGTTGGCGTTAATTTCGACGCCCATCAGCGATCTACGT
>JAGQPK010001035.1 GCA_020426755.1 Planctomycetales bacterium | reverse complement strand
CGGGTTATCATCTTAGCCGATTGCCACGGCCCTCGTCCTGTGTTTTGCGATGAAAGACAACTGAATGTCACAGCTCAGCCGACGACAGTTCTGCCACGACGCCGCGTTGCCAGTTATCGCAAGTGGCATTGTCGCTTTGACGCAAACCGATACCCAGGCCGCACCGAGCGAACGAATTCGCGTCGGCGTGATCGGTGCGGGTGGCAGAGCGCTGTCGCTGATCGACACGTTCGCCGCTAATCCTACCGCAGAAATAGTGGCAATCGCCGACCTGGACGAGAACCGTCTGCCGCTAGGACTCAAACGAGCAGAAGCGGCGCAGGGCAAGTTGCCTCGCGCCGAAAGCGACTTTCGCCGTCTGATCGATGACCGTACGCTGGATGCGATCGTGGTCGGCATTCCCGATCATTGGCACGCGATTCCCACGATCTTGGCCTGCCAAGCCGGCAAGGATGTCTACGTCGAGAAGCCCGATAGTCACAACATTGTCGAAGGCCAACGAATGGTAGCGGCGGCCGGTAAATACCGGCGAGTCGTGCAGATGGGTTCGCAACATCGTTCGACACAACGCCTTCAATCGGCGATTGATTTTGTTGCCACGGGCGCTCTCGGTCGCTGCATCGTGGCCAAAGCGTGGGAGAGTACGCGGCAAGGCCCCATCGGGTATCCGGCCGACGCGCCGGTGCCGGCCGGTGTCGACTACGACATGTGGCTCGGCCCTGCCCCGCTGCGTCCCTTCAACATCAATCGCTTCCACGGTCGTTGGCGATGGTTTCACGACTATGGCACCGGCGATCTGGGCAACGACGGTGTACACCGTTTAGACATGGCTGTCGCGTTGCTAAACGCCGCCTGTCGCGCCCAACATGAACCGGAGATACGCTTTCCCAACACCATCTTTGCAACGGGCGGCAAAATGTATTTTGACGACGCCCAAGAGTTTCCCGACACGATGCAAGTCAGTTACGAGTTTCACTCGGCCAACCCGCGACACACAAAGCTGCTGACCTACGAAATGCGTATCTGGGCTCCCTATCCCTATCTCGGCCAAGGTGAAGGAGCCGCGATCTTCGGTGATCGAGGCTACCTGATTATCGGCAATCAATCATGGGCCGCATTTCATCCCAACGGTGAAAAGATCACGGAGCAGACGGGAGACAGCCACGAACGACCGCATGTGCAGAACTTTCTCGACTGCATCAAGTCGCGCAAGACACCCGCGTGCGACCTGGCAACGATCGGCCATCCCGCGTCAGTGCTTTGCCACGCCGGCAACCTGTCGGCCAGACTGGGCCGGTCACTGCGTTTCGACGCGACCACCGAGACATATATCGACGATGCGCAAGCCAACCAACAACGAGGGCGCACCGAGTATCGCCGGCCCTGGGTGTTACCTGAAGTCAGTTAGAAGCTTCTTCCGGACGCGACGTTCCAGGTGCGGCATTCCCCCTCCCGCAATTGACGCTCAACTGTCTTAAGACGCGCACTCCGGGAGGGGGATTCAGGGGGAGGACGACAGTCGCGGCACTGGTAATTGCACTCAAGACTGCTTTGCCCACGCCGAGTTTCTTTTACTTTCAGCAAATCATGGAATGGCACAGCATCCGTTGTGGTTCCCTCCCCCGGCCCCTCCCGGATTCGAGTTGCGCGAAGTGGAGGCCATCGACGGGAGGGGGAACTTCCCGTTTTTCTATCCGGTCGTCGCATACTAACCCGCCGATGATCTGATCGCCGTGATACCAGCAGGCGGAAGCTGTCCAGTTAGTTCCCCAGTTTCTGCAATTCGTCGGCCAGTTCCGCCAGATGATCGGTATTGATCAAGTCGACACCTAAAGCGTGTAGCGTGCGCCACGCCTGAGGCTTATCAGGAATCGCCCAGAACCGTACACGGCGACCTTGCGAGTGCGCTTTCTCGACTAAAGTGACAATCTTTTGTCGCTCGTCGATCGGCAAATCTCCTTCGCCATTCCATTTGAAGTGAGCCCCCCAGCGATCGCTGATCAGCGGCATCCAGTCGGCTGTACCGGGTTGATCTAGATCGCCGAGCCGCCCGTCGATGTAGGCCAGACGATCAGGGTTGCTGGAGACTTTGTGGAATGGGCGGTTGCCGCTGATGATCGCTTGTATTGGGCCACCGCGTTTGAATAGTTCGCGGTATTTCTCCAGCAGCGGCAGTAGTGCGTCGTAGGTTGCAT
>JAGQPK010001034.1 GCA_020426755.1 Planctomycetales bacterium | reverse complement strand
GTCAGCCGGCTGGACGGCGGTCGACTCCCTTGTCAACTGATTGGCGTCCATAGTGGCCAGGAGATCGAACTCTCGCGCGAAGTCATCGTCACGCCGGTGCGCAGCAGCCATCGCATTCCCGCACTCGGCTATGTGGTGTGGGAGCGACGTCGCAAACTGAAGGCCGAGTTTACGGAACTGACTGGCGAGCAGATTCGCGACTTGCGTCTCAGTGGTGTCGACGTGACGGAAGAACGCCGCATTCCCAAGGTGGCCTTCATGGGCGACAGCACCTCGCAAGTTCTGGACGAGAATCCGGTGATGTACGACGCCGAAATCCTGATCATGGAGATGACGTTCGTCGCACCCGGCCATCGACCACAACTGATCCGCAAACTGGGACACATCCATCTTGACGATGTCGTCGCCCGCCGCGATCGCTTCAACAATCAGCTCGTGATTGCCTCGCACTTCAGCACGCGATACCATCCCAAGCAGATCCAGCATTATGTTTCGCGAGCGTTACCGGACATGCTGGACGGTCGTTTGCATCTTTGGCTTTAGCGCCGAGCGCGTCGCCCATGTCGAGCCCCCAGGCCGCCTACATCCACGTGCCGTTCTGCCGGCACCGCTGCGGTTACTGCAACTTCACGTTGGTTGCCGGGCGAGATGACTTGATCGCTGCGTATCTGGATGCGCTCGAGCGAGAACTGCAGCAACTCGCGCAGCCGCGCCCTGTGCGAACCGTGTTCTTCGGCGGTGGCACGCCCACGCACTTGCCGCCCGCCCAACTGTCCCGACTGCTAACGCTCGCACGTCACTGGTTTCCTTGGCCCGCCAACGCGGAAGTGTCGGTCGAAGCAAATCCTAGCGACTTGGATGACGAGCGTCTCGCGGTCCTGGCCGCTGCCGGTGTAACGCGTCTCAGCATTGGCGTTCAATCCTGGAACGCGGCGAAGCTGGCGGTGTTGGAACGAGATCACTCGGCAGAAATCATCGAGCAAGCCGTGCGTCGTGCTCGCCCCATGTTCCGCAGTATCTCCCTCGACTTGATTTTTGGAGTCGCCGGTGAAACGCGGTCCACTTGGCAGAAAGATGTCGCTCGGACGGTGCAGTTAGCACCAGACCACGTTTCTACGTACGGCCTGACCTATGAACGCGGCACCTCGTTCTGGACACGGCGCGCGAAAGGCAGTTTGCATCCCGTCAGCGAAGACGACGAACTGTGGATGTATGAACATGCCATCGACACACTTGCAGCCAGCGGCTGGCAGCACTACGAAGTCTCGAACTTTGCTCGCCTCGATCATCGCTGCCAACATAACGAAGTGTATTGGAACGGCGAAGAGTACTACGCCGCAGGCCCCGGCGCAGCGCGCTACGTCGATGGCACACGCGAAATGAACCATCGCAGCACAACAACTTACATCAAACGGCTGCTGGCCGGGCAATCCCCGGTGGCGGAACGAGAAACACTGGGACCCGAGGACCGCGCGCGCGAACGCCTGGTCTTTGGACTCCGTCGCCTGGAGGGAATCGACGTCGAAGACTTCGCCCAGCAGATGGGTTTTACGGTCGAACAACTCGGTGGCAAGCCAATTGCACGGTTCCTGAGCCTCGGACTGCTGCAACAACAGGACAAGACGTTGTCACTCACGCGAAAAGGACTGTTGGTTAGCGACTCGCTATGGCCGGAGTTGTTGTAGCGGCAGCTGCGCGACCTTTTGGAGTGCGATCGCGCAGCTATCGCTTTTCTCGTAAGCCAAATGCAGCAAACAAGTCAGACTCCGGCCGGACTCATGCAGAAGTGCCGACAAGTGCCTGAGGCACACGTCTCAACCGACACGACGCGAGAATCGGACTAGATCGTCAGCGATAGACGCAACCAATCGCTTCGTTTCAAAGCGGCAGCTGCGCGGCCGCACTCCAAAAGAACGCGGCCACACTCCAAGAGAAGGTGTTCCTACTTCCCCAAGACCTTGTCATACGTCGCCTGATCAAAGCCGACGATCATTGTCTTGCCTTTTAACAGAGTGGGTGCGCGGAGGTTGCCGCTGGGGCCGATGAGTAGTTTCGTGAGTGTCTCGTCGTCGGGCCGTGCTTTCTTGAGATCGACATGCACGACCTTCGTGCCGCGCGTGGCATACAGTTCATTGATGCCATCAAGCAGCTTCACAGCTTCCTCAAATTGGAGCCGGACTTTTCGCGCATCGACC
>JAGQPK010001033.1 GCA_020426755.1 Planctomycetales bacterium | reverse complement strand
ATGCGAGCCAACGGCAGCCTGGCGATTGATGAATGGGAGATCGAGCAAGCGGAATTGTCTGGCGCAACATGCCGTTTGATGCGTTCCAGATCTTGAGTACATGGCTCGCGCCAACAGTCGCCAATAATCTGCCGTCCGGAGAAAACCGAACACACCGCACCCACGTCGTATCCGCCTCGATTTCATAAAGCTCTTTTCCCGTGGCGAATTCGAGGCATTTCACGACGTTGGAACCTGGAGCCCAGGCGAGCCTGATGCCATCGGGAGAGACATCGATGCAGGAAACATCAATGTAGTCGTCACTCATGTATTCTTGATGGAATCGCCGGGCGAGTCGTGTGGCGCTTGTTAAGTTCCATAGGTAGTGCCATTCGACACCCCGCAGGTCGGATGTTTGATCTTGGGGTATCAGCGACGAAAGCATCGCGACAGTACCTGGCCCATCCCCGGCATACCATGCATCGTACGAGCGATTGACAACCGACACGTACAGGTCGTGCCGCGTCTGCTCAGCCAAGTCCTGTGCCTGAGCTTGTAACGCATTTGCTTGGCTCACCAATCGGCTCTGCCGCGCTGCAGATAGGAACCCCAGCGTCGTCAAGACGGCCAGCAAAGCGATGACCGTCGCAGTCAGCAATGAAATCATGCGGTTTCGTCGAATCCAGCGACGCATACGCTGCCATGCACTAACACGGCGCGCGAGAATGGGTCGGTCGTCCAGATACCTCTGTAAATCAATGGACAGCTCACCTGCCGTCGCATAGCGGCTGGGTATGTCTTTGGAGAGGCACTTGAGCACGATGGTTTCCAGATCGATGGGAACCGTCGGATCGATGTGCCGCAAAGGCACGGGCTCTTGTTCGTCGATTTGTCTGAGAATCGCTTGTCGACTCGACTCGGAGAAGACGGGTTTCAGCGTCACGAGTTCGTAGAGCGTGGCACCCAGCGAATAGATGTCGGTACGGTGATCGACAAATTCTCTGCGACCGTTGGCCTGTTCCGGACTCATATAGCGCAAGGTACCCACAACGTCGCCGGAAAGCGTTAGCGACGAGTCGCACTGTGACATGGCTAGGCCAAAATCTGTGACCCAGAGTTTGCCGCTACGATCGACGAGCAGATTGGATGGCTTGATATCTCGATGGACAATCCCAACGTCATGAGCATGTCCCAGTGCGTCTGCGGCTTGAAGGGCAAGTCGCGCCAGGCCGCGAAAGTACTCGGCGCGATTGCCGGACTGAAGTGTCGCCACCGCATCGATCGGCCGCGTGTCGACATATTCCTCCCGACCAGACGCTGGCGTGCGGCCTGGATCGTCGTCTGGAGATTCTCGGTGTTGATCCGCTTGCAGTTGGGCAATGATCGCGGACAAACTGGGGCCATCGACCAACTCCATCGCGAAATGATGTACGCCCCGTTCACAGCCGACGAAATGCACGCCAACAATATGCGGATGCCTCAACGCCGCCGCCGATTGCGCTTCGTGCTTGAATCTCTGCAAGCGTCGCTCGTCTAACATCGCGGCGAAAGGCAGCACCTTGACGGCGACGGGCCGATTGAGTGACAACTGGCGCGCCTCGTAGACAATGCCCATGCCGCCGCGGCCAATTTCGCGCAACAGTTGAAAATCCCCTAGTTCCTTGGCTGCGGGCGGCGTTGTCAGGCAATCTGCAGCGAGGTCGATGTGGCAAAGTGTGGAATAGATGTCTCGCAGAGATTGTGCGTATTCCGGATACTCACGAAGATAGTCTGCCAGATCGACGGGGACGCCCGCCGACAAACGGTCGGCCAACTCATTGACGACGTCGGCCAGACGAGACATGTCGGTTGAGTTTGCCTGATTCAGATTGACGTTCGATGAATTGGTCATCGTTCTGCCTCAAAGTTGCCCAGGCCCGCCGCTGCCAAGAATCGCTGCAGTTTGAGTAACGCTCGCGTCAATCGTTTCTTCGTCGTTTCCGGATTCTGCTGCAGCAACTCGGCGACTTCGGCGTTCTTCAGTCCGTCAAAATAGCGGAGAAAGATTATCTCTCGGTCAAGCTCGGTGAGCTGGCCGAGGCAATCGCGGACCTTTTCTGCCAACTCGCGACGACTCGCTTCAGATGCCGGAGATGGCATCGACGTAAGCATTCGGCTGGCGATTCCAGTCATTGCTAAGTCGGAAAGCTGCTGCTCACGGTCCACCGCGCGTTTGGCG
>JAGQPK010001032.1 GCA_020426755.1 Planctomycetales bacterium | reverse complement strand
TCAGGTCACGTGAATGACCACATCATGTCAGCCAGGTGATGATCGTGGATGAACATTTGTTCAACTGGCTAGACGCACGCTTTTCTGCCGCCGAGCAAGCGGCGCGTGCGGATGAGTCCTCGTCACAGCGTAGCGTCGAGCAGCTGATCGATCATGAGCTGCTTGATGAACTCAACCGGCTCGACGACTGTACATCGTTAATGGAACGTGTATGGCCGCAACGAAACAACTCCTCGACGTCTGGCACCGAGACGCTCAAAAACGAATTCCCCGACGACATGTGTGGTCGTTTCGAGATTCGTGGCTTGCTGGGCGCCGGTGGCATGGCCACGGTATTTCGTGCCTATGATCCGGTGCTTGAGCGCGACATCGCGCTCAAGATTCCTTATCCGGGTTTAATGCTGGATCCAACGGCGCGAGAACGTTTTGCACGGGAAGCCAAGGCGGCCGGGCTGCTGCGACATCCCAATATTGTGCGCGTGTTCGAGTTCGGCCAGGTAGGCGGCATCTGGTACTTGGCTCTGGAATACTGCGAAGGACCATCGATGTCCGAGTGGCTTGCGAAGCCGCCGGAACCTTTGACCGTCGATGTGTGTTTGCGCATGATCATTGCGATCGCAGAAGCGGTGCAGCATGCACATGATCGCGGCGTGATTCATCGTGATCTCAAGCCTGGCAATATTATCATGGATGCGCCGGCTTCAGCGGCGGACGAGACAAGCACGCATGTTACACCGCGCGTCACGGATTTTGGACTGGCGCGTGTTGCTTCGGCGAACTCCGAGTTGACTCGTTCGGGGACGACGCTGGGCACTGCCGAGTTTATGTCACCCGAACAGATTCGTGGTAAAGGCGACGCAGTTGATCAAGCGACCGACCAGTTTTCGCTCGGCACGATCCTGTATTTGATGCTGACCGGCGTCAGTCCTTTTCGGCGTGAGCAGTTCGAGCAAACGGTGTTGGCCGTCTGCGAGTCCGACCCAACACGACCGTCGCGTTTGAATCCAAGCGTGCCGAAGGATCTGGATGCCGTCTGTCTGAAAGCGATGGAGAAACAGCCGGCGAATCGCTATGCCACTGTGGGACAGTTCGCTGATGACTTGCTGCGCGTGTTGCAGAAGAAGCCCACGGTGGCACGGCCGGTGTCACGCGCCGAAGCGTCACGCCGTTGGATCGTACGGCATCCATCTTTGTCGTTTTCAATCTTGACCGTCATGATCGCCGCCATCGTCGGCGTTGCTGCGGCGGTCAAGAGCAACTACGCTTTGGCCCGGACCGCGGAACTGTTGTATGCTGCGCGAATCCAACTAGCCGATCAGGCAATCAAGTCTGGAAATGCGCAGCAGGCTTATCAACACTTGGCGCATTACGCACCGCAATCAGGCACTGCCGATGTCTCGCATCGGCGTGACTTTGCTTGGCATTGCCTCTGGTCGAGTTTGCATCGTGAAGCGGGCGTTATTCACTTTGAACCAGACGACATCCCAACCGACCTTTGTTACTCGCGCGACGGTTCGCAACTTGCAATCATTCATGCGACGAGCCGATTGCGATGGCTCGACACAGCGACGTTCGCAGAAACGGCCGAGCTCGCCCTGCACGATTCGGAGGTCATCACAATCTTGGAGCACAACGACCAGCTCTATACGGTCGCTGAGTCCGGTGATGTTGCAATTGTTGATTTTGTTACCCATCAAGTTGTACAACTCGCTTCACTTGGGCAAGCAGTTGAGTATGCGGCAGTCTTGCCGCGACGCCGGCAGGTTCTGGCTGGCGCATTCGACGGTGTGATCGCGCTACGTTCAATTGAGGACGATACACTGGTGAACGTCGGACGTCATCGCGAGATTCGCGCGATTGCGGTCGCTCCGAATGAACACCTGGCAGTATCGGTTGGTGGGCAGAGCTCGGTTTTACTGTGGAACCTGGACAAGCCTGGCAGTGATCCGAATTTGCTTGATGACGAACTGCTGGGGTCGGCGACGGAACGCCGTCGCAGGTTCGATACCGTTGTCTTTTCGCCGGACAACAAGTGGCTGGCCACTGGCGATAACTGGGGTGGGGTCTTTATTTGGAACATCGCCAGCCGAACGGTGCACGCGCGGTTAAGCGGACATACGAGCAATATCTATGACCTGGAGTTCTCGCCGGACGGCAGCAAACTGCTTAGTGCCAGCAAGGACTCGACGCTCCGCAT
>JAGQPK010001031.1 GCA_020426755.1 Planctomycetales bacterium | reverse complement strand
TGGGTGTTGGCCTGTGCCGGCGACGCGAAGTCGTATTCGCCCTTTGAAGTGGGTGCCCGCATCACCGAGATCGGGATGCTGGGAGTGATGGCTCTGCGTACGCAGCAAACGATCGACTGGGATGCAGAGCAGCGGACAGCTCGCTAACTCGTGGCTTCCCACGCATGTTTAACGATTCACCACCAAGTCACGAACGGCACGACGGTTTGCCAACTTGCTTGTACGAGGCGTGAAGATGTGGCTCACAAGTTCGCCGAAAGGCGCCGGCCGCGGTTCTCACGATGCTGGGAACTGGCTCCAACGCACGATCGCCAGCGAAACGCAGTTCACCACGAAGCGATGAGATGGTCTCTCCAGGCCATCGTGGTGACGGAACGTCCGCCGAAGCAATGTCAATTGCGCCGGCGCAGCTGGTGCGTGAATAGCAGGCTGATAACTCCTGGTAGTGACAAGGTTGTGGCGTTTGGTTCCGGTACCGCTCGAGTTGCGCTAGCCAAATAGACTTCCAGGTTGGTGTAACCCTGGTCGCTCAGATTTAGCCCGTTACGATCGGTTGGATCGAGCGGATTCAAGTTGTGCATGCGTTCGAAATCGTCTGGCATCCCGTCGCCGTCTTGATCGAAGTTGGCGGGCCGCGTTTTGACCACGAGGTCATCGAGTCCAGCCAGCAAGCCAGTCGGTGTGCGTAGCGATTCTTGCGTGTCAATGATCTGGCCGTTACGGGTCTGTAGTTCGTGTATGATCTTGGTGTCGATCGCGTCGCGCCAGAGCGATGCGCCGACTTGCGAGACGACACGATCGTAGGCTGCATCACCGGCGATGACATGTTCAGCGACGCTACTGAGGAAGCCGAACGGCTGCGCGGCGTCACTGCCGAGCAGTTTGTCCGTTCCGCTAAAGCCGCTGATGCGCTGCAAGGGTTTGGTAATCAACGCCCCATCGTGCTTGTTGTCGCGATCACCGTCGACCCAGTTGGCGTCTTGGTAGAGTTGCGTTTCGGCCTTGTTGTTTTCGTTGAAAATCCGTCCAGACTGTGACTCCGGTCCGGCCACATAGTAGTTGCCGATCAAGTTGGCTCGCACCAAGCCTTCGTTGTTGCGATGGGTCGGTTGTGCTCCCCAATCGTAGACGACATTGTTGATCAGATTGACATCCGTACTGCGTCGTTCGTCTTCACTTTGGCCAGCTTGCAGGTTTTGTTGGCCGCCAACGGACGGATTGCGGTGCGTGTGATGTGCCCACAGATTGCCGTAGAAAGTGTAGCCACCTTGATTGGCAGCGCGGTCCGCTGCGGTCAGTTCACCCCGCACTAGCGAGCCATAGCCATGTGGACCCTTGTTGTGAAACGAATCATTCAAGCTGTTGGCAATCATCGAGTGTTGCACGGTTACGTTGCGCGACGTGGTGACGGACAAGGTTTCGTCCATGCCCCACGACGTTGAGACGTGATCCAGGATGACTCGATCCGATGCGACTACGCTGAGGCAGTCGGCCGAGTCACCACGCAAGTCCATATTGCCTTTGCCGGCCGGCGGTGAGCTGGGTGTGCCGTCCGCGTTCACTTGTTGAGCATTGAAATCGCCGGTACGAAATCGTAGGTAACGAATCACGACATCGTGTGCACGATTCACGGACGTGTTGTAGCCCCAGACGGTCACGCCGCCGGGAGACGTTTGACCGGCGATAGTCAGATTGTCATGCGTAATGATCAGTGGTCGAGCGAGTTCAATACCGCCGGCAATATCAAACACGATCGTCCGGGGCCCGGTAGCCGACTCGATTCCATGCCGCAAGCTGCCTGCCACGGGTTTGTCAGTGCGACCATAATCATCGAGTGTCGTCACACGATAGACATCACCCCCGCGCCCACCAGCGGATGCCGCACCTTGTCCCACGGCGCCAGGAAACGCCGACAACTGAGCGACCGCGTGACGCGATGTGAAGGCCGTCAGGAGAAAAACAACAAGCAGGTGGGGAAGGTGATTCAAGGCGGATGCTTCCTGAGTGCAATTCGTCAACGGGACTTGGAGTATTGGCTGGGGCTTCGAAGTGTGCGACCAGGGTATCACATGCAACTCGGCAATCAACCTTTCGCTCGTAGTTCGGTCGCGAGGCCCGACTGGAGTGCCGCCGTCATTCAGTTCGCTGTAACGCGCTAGCGTCGGTTCTGGCCTGGCGATTGGTCTGCCATTGCTGCG
>JAGQPK010001030.1 GCA_020426755.1 Planctomycetales bacterium | reverse complement strand
GGAGGGAAGTTCGCCGGACGGTTTGATTGAACCCTGCATACAGAGGTTGTCGGCCAGAAACTGCGCGGACAATCCTGCGTCGAATACGGGGCCGAAATCCAAGATCGAAACGCCTTGTGTCTTCAATGTGAACAACTTGGTCGGTGTGTAAACGTCGAATGGCCGCGCAATGAAACTCGGTTCCGGTCCCGTAAATACCGCTAACTCCGACTTGATTTCCAGCGTTGTCAGTTCGACATCGGCATTCATCGAGAAATTGCCGTTGGCTGGATCGTAGTCGAAGCGGACTTCTTGCGCGGTGGCCGACTGTAGCCGCACGACACTGATCAGCAGCATGATGAGGAGGCGAACGAACGCCCGCAGTTGGAGCTTACAAAACATCGTCATCCCCCTTTGTCTCGCGTGATGAGAGTGCCGCGGCCACATCGGCAGCGATCAGGCCAGCGGCGCCGTCATCTGCCGCGCCGGCTTCAGCAGCGATCGCTGCGGCTGCGTCGTCACGTTGGTACGTACCTGTTTGAAATGCCAGGACCAAATCCAACGCATCGAACTCGCCGTCGCAGTTCCAATCGCCTTCGGACCAGCTTGCGTTATCATCGATACCGTCTTCGTACTTGCCAGCCGCCATGATGGCCACCAAGTCTTTTGAATCGAATTTACCGTCGAGATTCGCATCGCCGTAGTTCGTGACGAAACCAACAGAAATTAGCAGTTTCACGTCCTGGATGTCGATGTACCGATCGGTATTCAGGTCGAACTTGCGCTCGGCGAATGTGACATCATTCATCGCTCGACACATCAACGCGATGTCCGCTTCGTCCAACACAAAGTCCTCGTTGAAATCGAAGCGGGGTCGCGTCAGCACGCCGATGTCGACACCCGAGGTAATGCTGCCGGCGAATACCTCAATTGACTCCGGCAACTGGGTGACGAGGCCATATGAATCGCCGGTCTCCACCTCGATTCGATAGCGGCTTTCTGGCAAGCGTTCGAACACATACGCGTTATTCTCGTCCGCGTCGATTGCGCCGTTGCCGTTCAGATCGTGCGGCGACGGATAGACGTCTCGTACACGCTCGCCCGAGGCCAAGTCGTAAAGCACGATCAACGGAGTGGTTGCTTGAGACGTCTCGCCATCATCGAGCTGTCCGTTGCGGTTTAGATCTGCATAGACGCGACCTTGAAGTGAACCGAACTGCGACTCGTATTCAGCCAAACTCATCACACCCACTTCGCCGATTGAGCCGCCGCCCAGTCGCGCTCCGTCGATTGTCACTTCGGCTGCGATCTCCGCCAGCGTCAAGCCGGGCGCGAACGTGGCACCCAAGCTCAATTCATGGTTTAACAGCAGTCCACCATTGAAGCCGCTGAAGGCGACCAGTTCATTGGCAGATTCAGAGCTAAACGCGGCGCCGAAAACAGGGTCGCGATCCACATCCCGGAACCAGCCTTGGTCCGAATGCAATTGCACGATCGAGAGATTCCATTGGCTTGCCCCGTAGAGCAGGGCACCGCCAGTCGCCGCATCGTAGACCAGTGCCACGTCCGTGTCACTCCGGTTGACCAGCGGTTGCAGCGTGTTCACCGGGGTACCGGCGACCGGTGCGTATGAGCCAGGTTGATTGTAAAACGGAAATGCCAGCGTCAAGTCGTCGGCGTTGAAGAAACCATTGCCGAACGGCGGAGCGCCAACTTTTCCGCCGGGTGCGCCGTTCCAATCTCCTGACGCCCAGTCGGCCGGTGAGTTGAGTCCTGACGTCAACTTAAAGGCCTGAATTAGATCTGTAGCGTCCACGAAGTAATCTTGATTTGCGTCGCCAGGTTGCAGTGGCCCGTCGTAGGTGGCACCGAAGAGGTTGTCCCCCAGCGTGGCTCCGTCGGCCAAATCGAACGTATAGGAGCCGATGCTTGGCAGAGTCGTCACCCAGGCGGTGCCGTCGACTTGAACCGTGTAGTTTCGCGCCGGCAAGCTGCTAAAGGCGTAGATGCCTTGCTCGGTGAGCGGATCAATTGTGCCGTCCGCGTTGAGATCGACCGACGTGGTTTCCGTGACGAGACCGACGCCCTCCGTCATTAATCGCATGGTGACGCCGTCGATGCCCGGTTCGCCAGCGGACTGTACACCATCGCCATTTGCATCGTGGAAGAAGCGACCACTGATCTCGCCCGTACCCGGCGGCAAGCAATTTGTGCAGTCG
>JAGQPK010000102.1 GCA_020426755.1 Planctomycetales bacterium | reverse complement strand
GTGTTTGCCCTTTTCGCTTCGTTGGTAGGAATCATTCAAGCGGCGCGCAATTGGTCATCGAGAAACCGCGAACAATTCATCCGCTGGCTACCGGCATGGCCAATTGGCTTGGCGGCGATCGGCTTCGCAGCTTGGACGTGGCATGGCCGTCAGGCACAGTTTGTCCATGATTCGTTGCTGCAGACAGCCAGCGACTTAGAGGATCAACAGAACTGGAAGGCAGCTGCCGGCTATCTACGGCGATACCTGCAGTTGCATAGCGGTGACACGGATGTCCTGGCCCGTTTGGCACGGGCGATGAATCGGTCATCCGAGCAGATTGCTGACAAACGTCGCGCGCTGACGGTCATGACAGCGGCATGGCGAGCCAACCCGGATGACCTGCCGTTGGCGCTAGAACAAACACGTCTCGCGCTCGAATTACGTCAATTCTCGCAGGTCATTGAAACCTCGCGTGAACTGCTGGCTCATCCGCAAATCGACGAACCCGATAACGCTCAGATCAGACAGTTGGCCGCTCGTTGGCAGGCCGAGGCGATGTATGACACGTTGGCGGAGGCGGACGAGTTTGCAGCGTTTGGTTGGCTGGATGTGGTCGAGGTTCTTAAGCTGGCCGTAGAACTCGATCCTGGATATCCCCAGCACTCCTACCGCCTCGCAATCGTTTACCGCGATCGACTGAATGTGCCTAGTCTCGCGGAACGTGCCCAGTTGGCCGACACGACGATTGATCGATTGGTGTCTGATAATCCGGACTCGGCCGAGTCATGGTTGGTCCGATATCGGTACCGGCGACGATTTCAACGGACTGCGAATTCCAGCGAAGTGGAACTGGCGTCAATTGACGCTGATCTCGATCGCGCCGTTCTGCTCGACGATCGCGCTCCCGTGCGCAACGTGCACATCCTTGTCGCCGCAGCGGAACGGATGCGTGAACGCGGTGATTTTGATGCGAGCTTAAGTTTCTACCAACAGGCGCTGGAAGCCAATCCACAGGATGTCCGCCCCTATCTGGCGATTGCCGCCATTTGGATTGAAAAGGGAACACCACAAGCGCGTCGTGAAGCGATCACGGTGCTGGAGCGTGGTCTCGAACTAATTGGTCATACAGAAGTTCCGCTACTGTTTCCGTTGATCGAACAACATGTCGTGTTGAATGAAGAAGCGCTGGCCGATCGTTACACCGCGCAAGCTCAACAAGCCATTCAGGTATTCCCCGAGCCCGCTCGCACAACGTATCGAATTCAGTTACAGCACGTGACGTCATGGCGATTGGCAAAGCATGGCGAGTTTAGTGCCGCGGCGGATCAGTTGACCGAGTTGCTACAGATCCTTTCGCCAACGTTTTCTCGCAACTCACCCAGTTACGTTGCGCAGTCGTGGGCGAATGTCGGGCAGTACCGGCGAATGGCAAACGATTGGAATGGCGCCGCGGAGGCCTACCAACGCGCAGCGGCACTCGATCCAGCCTGGAGATTGGAATACCGTTGGGCTGTCGCGCAGCGTGCCGAACGGAGCGGTGAACTTGGCGATGCGGCTCAGCAGTATCGTGAGATTGCGTCGACCGCCCCCGATGCTTTGTCGGCATGGACAGAAGCCGCGACGATCGCCTTGCGTCAACAGATTTTGTTGCCGCCGCCGCTGCGCGACTGGACTCAATTTCGACGGACGATTGAGTCCGCCAAGGCGGCTGCGGGTGATCGGATGGACGAGGTTGTTGCCATCGAGGCAAATCAACTCTTGATTGTTGGCCAGGAAGCCCGTGCGTTGGAACTTCTCACGACGTCGCTGCAAAACTTTCCTGCTTCCGCAGTTTTGCATCGCTCGTTGGCGTTACTACAGGCCAAGCGAGGAGAGTTCGAGCAAGCTTGGGCGACGGCGACGGACCAGCCTGACATCGACGGCGATCCTACGCAACGCGTCATTTTGCAGAAGGACGTGTTGTATGAAGAAGGCCGTTTCGAGGATGCGGTCAAGTTATTGCAGGATGCTGTCGCTGCGGAGGGACCTAAGGAGCTGACGACGCTGCGCATTGAGTTGGCTTGGGCGCACATGCAACTTGGCCGATGGTCGGAAGCGAAGGATTGGCTGGATCAGGCGGCGAAAGGTGATCCGAACGACCTTCGCGTTACGGAAACGTTGGGGCAATTGGCGTGGTGCGTTCAGGATTGGAGTCTGCTGGAAGAGTGCGAAGCCACGATGCGCTTGATCGAGGGCAACTACGGGCCACTTTGGCGCACGTTCCGAATTCGTCGCATTCTGGCTCAATCCACCGAGCAGACAAGTACACCAACTTCAATGAAGGAGTTGGATGATCTTACCGAACAATTGGAACTCCTGTATCCGCACATGCAGCAAACCCGGATCGCAGCCGGCCGCGTGGCGAGCTACCGCGGGTTGCTATGGAAGGCAGTGGCGAACTACGAGGAAGCTTGGGATCTAGGGATGCCGCGTGTGTCTCTGGCAGTCGACTTGATCAGTTTGCTGAATGAATTAGGGGACACACAACGTGCGCAACGCTATGTGAATGAAATACGTCAGTACTTGGCCGCCACTCAGAATGTGATTGATGGCGAGGCACTGGATCTATCTAGCGAATCGGCGGACGATGCCATTCGACTGGCGGCGGCACTGGTTAAAGAGAATCCGTTGAGTGACTCGTACCTGCGACTCGGTCGAACGTTGGTTCTGACTGCGTTACCGCAGAGCGATGACTATCAAGATCGACTCGAACGTGCGGAAGCCGCCTTCCGGCAGGCGATTGAACTTGCGCCGGAAGACACTCGAACCTGGGCGGCTCTCTTCCGCTATCTTGTCTCTGTGCGTCCGGATCCGCTTGAATCTCAAGCCGTATTGGCGGAACTACAGTCGCGCGATGACGTTTCCGAACTCAATCGCACGTTCGTGTTGGCGCAACTTAATGAATCCATCGACAATCATGCGACGGCGAAGAAGCTCTATCTGAAGTCGATTGAGTTGGCCAACGAAACTGAGCCGGTAGAGCGTCTGATTGTGTTGGAACGATCGGCACAATACTTCCGCCGCTTCGATCGGACGCTCGCGGAGAAGTGCTGCCGCGATGCCCTGAAATTGGAGCCGGGTGCACTAGGGCCGCAACAGATTCTGCTGGAGATGTTGCTGGCACGCGGTGACGCGGAAGCTTCAAGCGAAGCCATCACGCTAGTGGAATTGCTGGGCGATCAATGGGCCGGTAGCGATCAAGGCAAACGCATGCAAGCTCGTGTGCTGTTGCGAGCTGCCCTGGTGGGCGATGAAGAACCTGGCAAGCTGCGACGTCGAGCGATCGAATTGATGAATCGCTTAACGAATAAGAACAGTCAGGACTCACTGCTGATGGCCGAACTGTATTTGCTCGACGGTCAATTCGCCTCGGCGGTCAGTGAGTTGCGTGTTGTCAGCGAATCATTGCCGCCGAATGTTGACGAACTGATGGCATTCTTGCGGAAGTACGATCGTCAATTGTTCTCAGATACCCGGTCGCGATTGTACGCCGATCGCATCTATGATCAGCTCGAAGAGTTTTCGGACTACGCATTGGGTACGCTCGATCTGCGTCTTGAAACGACTGCGGCTCGCACCACCGGTGATTCACAGCAAGATTCAGCGGCTTCATCGACGGTGATTCGGTTTGCTCGCCGTTTAATCGGTCAAATGTCTTCAGAGACCGAACAGTTCGACTTTGTGGTGCGGCTGATGCAGCATTTGATCGCCACCGGGCGTTGGGAATATGCCCAACAAATGACCAAGCTCTCGCCGGAACTCTTGCCAAGCCCGCGTCCCGCCGCCGCACTGGCCACGGCGCTAGCGATGTCCGATCCCACGTTGGAACAAGTTGAGCTGTTGCGAACTCAGTTCGATAAGTGGCTATCTGACTATGCGACGAATGCAGAGTTGCAGTTCGCGGTGGGGAATCTGCACTTTCTGTTCGGTGAGAATGAGCAAGCGATCACGCTGTTTCGTCGTGCCTTGGAACGGGCACCGAATCATTCGATGACCATGAACAATTTAGCCCTGGCGTTGCTGCAGTCGGATGACACGAAAGTGGCCGAAGCCCAAGAACTCTTGGGACGGGCGATACAGGTGTCTGGCAGAACGCCGGTGTTGCTCGACTCATTGGCGGTCCTCAAGTTGAAGCAAGACGACGCTCAAGAAGCGGTTGACCTGTTGCTTGAAGCGCTGCCGAGCACGCGCGACGATGCCACAATCTATCTCCATTTGGCGCGGGCGTGGGAGCGATTAGGTGATCAGCGAATGGCCCGGTTTGCCTTGAGTATGGCGGAGAGTCGTGGAGTGTCGCATCTTACGCTAGTGCCATCGGATCGAGAGGCTTATGCCCGATTGCAGGATTTCCTTGATGAGCCGTTGACACCATGACGGCAACGATTGATATGAACAACGCACTGACAATTCCGGAAGACGAACTGGATCGACGCGTCGAATCTCATCGCCGTCTGATACTGATCCTTGTGGCGATCGTGGCCATGACGATTCCGGCTGCCTACTTCAACGGACGCGTTCTGCTGCGTTGGGGTGACGACAGTGCTCTGATTCAACATGCGAATGCCTTGTCGGACGTGCCCAGTCAATTTGGCGAATGGACGTTAGTGGAGCAGGGCGAGCCGATATCGGACTACCTCATTGAGCAGCTTGAATTGCGTGGGACGCTGCATCGCGTTTACGAGCACCAGCAGACGGGACAGCGCGTGGCGTTGCTTGTGCTGGTTGGTCCACCCGGACCGTTGGTGCGACATCCACCAGAAATCTGCTATCAGACGCGCGCGAATGAACTGCTGGGTACGGACGACTTGACTGTTAGCGTCGGCGGGAGTGCGGCGACCTTGCGATTGTTGTCGTATCAGTCACAGCTTCCCGTCGACAGTGACTTCTTCGTGGCTTATGCGTTTGGTTACGCCGGCAAATGGGAGGTCCCGTCCTCACCTCGATTAGCATATGGTGGCCGGCCATTCCTGTTTAAACTGCATGCGCTGACCGATTTGTCATACGAGGAAGCGAATGCTCGTCCGGAGGGCCTCGCCGATTTTCTTTCTGAATTACTGCCGGAACTTAACCGCGTGCTGATGCCCGAGGCGGCAGCGGGTACGGCGAACAGCACAGATTGACGCAATGTTTTGCCGTGATAGCAGATCTGCTATCGCCACGTGGCTGAGGAAAAATATCGCTGCCAGCGGCAAAAGAAATCTTTCAGCCAGACGTCGAAACACCCGTGACTGGTGTTGACTTGATGGTTTTCTTCGAGTGTTTGTGGGCTGTTTTCGACGACTGCGAATGTGAGGGCGAGTCGTGGTGAGAATGGCTCGTCTTGGCACCAAATCCATCATTTGTTAATGTCCCTTCTTCGCTGAACGGGACGTTCGGCGAAGCGATTCGCCGTCATGGTGAATTGAAGATCAGTGAATTGCCATCGCACCGAGGTGCGTCTTTGAGGCTGGACATGGAGGTAAGCTGATGAGCCTGGACGGCAAGCAGGAGTTGAGGGTACACATCCGTTGGATGATACGCCGCGACATGCCTGAGGTCCTCGAGATCGAACGTCAGAGCTTTGAGTTTCCTTGGAGCGAAGAAGACTTCATTCGCTGCCTACGTCAACGCAACTGCATTGGCATGGTAGCCGAACATGACGACAAGATCGTCGGCTTTATGATCTACGAGTTGCACAAGAATCGGTTGCACATCTTGAACTTCGCCGTTCACGAAGACTTCCGTCGCTCGGGCATCGGCCGTCAGATGAATTCGAAGTTGAATAGCAAGCTTTCGCACCAACGTCGCACTCGGATCTTATTGGAAGTCCGCGAAACGAACTTGGACGCTCAGTTGTTCTTTCGAGCTGCCGGCTATCGAGCTGTCTCCGTCTTGCGCGACTTCTACGATGACACGACGGAAGACGCTTACCTGATGGAGCAACAATACCAACCGACGTTGCAGGAGGCGCTGCAACCCGTCAATCGGATCACGCGTCTCGCAGGCTGACCTGCGGTTGCTTCTCCTCGCCAATACGATCTCTCGAGTTGGCCTCCCTGCTGAACTACGCCGGTGGAATTCTATTCCTCCGGCCAGTCGGTGAGTACAAGTCCCAGCAGTGTTGCTTGCTTTTCGTTGAGTTCGCGACAGGCCTGCTCAAGCAGTTCATCGTCGGGACGCGGATGTCCCACGATCAGCGAGATCGCATCAACGGTATCTGCGTAGCCGCCAAACAAAGTCGACGACAACTCACCAACATCGATCAAGATGCGGTGGAAGTGCTGTTTCCAAATCGCTAAGCTCGTGATTAAACGATTTGTCGACAGCTGATCTGCATCACGTGAGATGCCCGTTATGTCATCGCCACAAGGCAAGAAGAACAGATGCGGGCGAGCGGTCACACGGATCACATGCAGGGGCGACATCTTGCCGGTGAGGATGTCGCACAGGCCTGATTCTCCGATTGCCTCGTACTTGCGAGTAAGCGTCTGCTCGGCCAGGTTCGCATCCACGATCAGGATATCTTCACCTTGAGCAGCCATGAGCGTGGCCATATGAGCCAAGGTCACTCCGGAGCGTTCCGTCGCGCGAGCGGTGCAGAACATCAAGCTGGCCGGCAGCACAAAGTTGTTGCGTAGGCGAACCTCGTCGACTAAACAGCGGAAAGGTTCGGCCGTTTCCGCATTGTCTGTGCAGGCGATTACGGCGTGTTCAAACGCAGTCGGCGGAGCGAGTTGCCAGCCGGCGATATCGTCCGCTTCGTTTGCTGCAACCAGGGGCTCGTCGGCGGCGAGCAGCGCGAGGTTTTCCTCTTCTGTTGACTCGACCGCAATTTCGCTCGTGCCATCAGCTTCCGGAGACGTTTGCGACACGAGTTCCGCGATGGCTACGCCTGTCGCTGCCGCGATCGGCGTACGATTCAATAAAGCCTGCGCCGTATTTAGCTGCCGCCAGTCGATCGGTGCATCATCTGGATCGTCGTACGATGCGGATTCATCAGCATACGATTCGTCGCGTTCCTCGCTATCGTGCTCCGCGACGAGAACCTCATCCGTTGCTGGTATTGGGAACTGCTGTGTTACCTCTGATGCGGTCGCATCGACTGTCTCGGCCGTCGTATGCAGCGTGTCGGGTGACTGTATATCGAGCTCTTTCGCGTTTTCAACTTCGACGAGTTCCTCCACGTCTTCCGATCTGGAGGCAGGGGTTGACGAATTGTCCTCGTCGATGGTTGCTTCATCGATTTCTGCTACTTGTGGCGTATCGGAGAGGCAAGAATCTACAAGTTCCGCGACCGCCACCTCATCGTCGTTCTCCACAGAGGGTGCAGCAGGTCGTTCTATATTTGCATCCAGAGTGTCCTGCAAATGGTCGTAGGTTGACGCAACCGGTGCCTCCTCGTCGTCCGCTTCGACCTCTACGACAAACGGTGTGATTACCGGATCGTAGTTGGAGACAACGATGGGACTTTCGGCCGGATTGTCGCATGACGTTGTAGCGTCACTGGTCTGTTCAGCAACATCGACTTCAGCCTGCGGATCCATATGCGCCACGACTTCATCTGGATTGACATTAGCGATATCGTCGTCGACGACAATGTCTGATGACGTGGGTGACAAGGTCTCGAGCTCGAGTGTGTCGATTTGCTCGGCGGTTTCAAGATCGTGTTTCGATGAATCGAGCAACGGCAACTCTGCCGGTTCAGGCGGCAGAGTCACGTCGTCGAGAACAATTGGCGTCGGAAGTTCCTCTGAGGGTTCGTCCAACACCGTTTCATCATCTAACGCATCATTGTCCTCAATCGCGTAATTCGTTTCGGCAATCGGATTGGTTGCATCGTCGCTGTGTTCGACGAGCGTATCGTTAGACGCGTCAACGTCCGTTACCGCCAGGACGTCGACGATTGGGCTGAGAGACTCGCTGTCTGCGTGGCTCTCAACAGTTTCGAAGACGCACTCCGCTGCTTCGTCGCCTCTGCCCATAGCGTCGTCGCCGTTGTCGATTTCGTGAGCGGGCTCATCGTCAT
Source organism: Planctomycetales bacterium (assembly GCA_020426755.1). Classification (GTDB taxonomy): domain Bacteria; phylum Planctomycetota; class Planctomycetia; order Pirellulales; family Pirellulaceae; genus JAGQPK01. The sequence continues at coordinate 3,322 of JAGQPK010000102.1, read as the reverse complement.
CCACGCCTGCAACAACTTCGCTGTGCTCAGAGACGTTGGATTCCTGTACTGCGCATACCGGGGCCGCGAAGTCTTGAGCTGGGGCGAGTGCGGCCGCAAGTTCTTGTGGTGCTTCGTCCAGTGTCGTCGAAGCCGACGTCGTGGTTAGGGGCGCAGGTTCAGGATCCGCTTGAACGACGACATCTTCTGCGAGCGGCTGTGTACAGCTTGTCGGAATCGCAGTTGCTTCCCTCGAGTGATCTGGCTCAACAGTTTCAATCTGCGACGCTGTGAGCTCTGTTGACGCTGCAGTGAGGTCCGCGAAGTCGTTGCTTTCAATTGGCGAAACCGCCAATGCCGACGGCGCTGACGGCGACTCATCTTGGACGACTACTGGTGCAGAAACGTCAGCAACTGGAACAACTGCTCGCTGTCCTGTCGGTGCTTGCGGCGCAATCGGAAATGCACCGTTGCGTTGCAGCTTCTTGAGGGCGTTCAGAGTGAGGCTCATGATGGTGTCATCCTCAATTCACTCACACTTAGCGCCGTGGGCGACGCAACTGAGAGAATAGACGTCGGTAGTCGTGCGCCGATGCGGTGTTCGTCGCTTCTGGCTTCGCCGAGTGCCGTTCGGTTTCCGTTTCCATGTGTTCGTGGTACGAGGAAGCGGACACTTCGGGTGCACGCTCGATCGGTTCAGGCGTCGACACTGCCGCCACGGGTACGAGTTCCAACATCTCGGCATCGTTGTCTGATACCTCTGACGTGGATTCCGGTTCTGCGTCCGGTTCGGACTCGAATTCAGGCTCGGACTCGGAAACCGTTTCAGGCTCTAGCTCAGGAGGCGATTCAATATCCAACTCTGACTGAGCGACGAAAGACGGATCTTCGTCTTGTGGTACGCTTTCGTCGCAAGCATCATCCGCGACGTCCGTTTCTTGGCACAGCTCAGTCTCGCTGTCGCTTTGAACTTCCTCATCGTCAACGAAATTCGCAGTCCACTCGAACTCGCACAGCAGTTCTTCTGTGACGATCGAGTTGATTGCAGAGGCGTCGCCGGTTGTCGCCATTGGATCGCCAAGCTCGCTCTCGTCTGCTGCGGCCGCGACATGGATCACTTCCACGCCAAATTCGCCTAGGATGTATTCGCAGGAGTCGTCTTCGCTCATCTGATCATGCATGGCATTGATGTGAATCGCATCTTCAACTGCCTCGACAAGATCCAAGGCGGCGATCGCGTAAGCGTCGGGCGAGCTCTCATCCGCCGGCTCATCGCTTGCCGCTTCCGCTTCGCTGTCTGCGACGAAGCTTTCGCCAAGCGTGACATCGTCGGCAGCAGAAGGCGTGACCAGGGAGTCAGAATCCTGATCAGATTCGAAAGATCCTTTGCTTTCTGCTTCCGCAGACAAGCCCATGAGATTCGGTCGCAATCCAGGCGTATTTGTTGGAGTGAACTGGTCGACTACCAACTCCTCTTCTTCGAAATCATCGCCGAACGGATTGTGAGGAGCGTGGAAGTACAGTGTAACTTCGGGCGTTGAACCCGGCAGATCGGGTGACGTTGAAGTTTCAATCTCGTCCAGTTCGGTCAGGAGTGGTTGATAGTCTTCGTCGTCCGGATCTGCGCCGTCGATGTGAGATTCGATTTGCGATAGGTGCTGCTCGGCTCGAGCCGCGACATTTCCATCGACGGAATCGAGTTCGCCGAACTCGATGATGTCAGCTGGGAAATCGATGCGTGAAGAATGCCCGCCCCGCTCGAAAGGCATCGGTAGTTGCTGTAGGTCAGCCCAGGCCTCTTCGATCGAGCTTGCATCGACGACTAAGCGATCGTCTGCGGCCGCCAACACGAGCGCGTGGTCACTCACTTGATTAATCAGGCGTGGGATCCCGCCTGTAGCGCGTTGAATCGCCGTGATTGCCTCTGGAGTGAACACCTCGCTAGGATCTGCTCCACATTCACTGATTCGGCTCTCAATGTAGTCACGCGTTTCCTCGGTTCGGAACGGCTCCAAATAGAAGCGACCAGCCAGACGTTGGTTGAATGATTCCAGCCGAGGATGTGTGAACTTCTCTTCGAGTCGGGGTGAGCCAAACAGGACGAGCCGCACACATGCCTCGTTGTCCACCATTAAGTTGGTGATCGCGCGTAATTCGTCAAGCAGCGACATTGGCAAATCATCTGCCTCATCAACCAACAACAGGATCCCGTTGGGGCAGAGACTGCGATTGGTCAGATGATCGATCAACGTCAGTCGCAGTTCACCTTCGTCTTGATCACGATATGACAAGCCAAGTTGATAGAGGATCACCTGCAAAAGCGACCGGCGAGTGCATAGTCGCCCACTTGGCAATACAACCGTACGGCAGCGATGCCGGAATGAATCGGCGAGTAGTTGGCACAAGAGCGACTTGCCGATACCCACTTGGCCCACCACGATCGCCGGGCCTTCTTCGCGTTCGATCAAGCGAACTAGCGAGGTGCGAGCAGCTTCGACCGAATTGCTTGGAAAGTAATCGTCCGGGCTAGGAACGCTAGCGAACGGGCGACGTGCCAAATCAAAGTAGGTTTGAAACATCGAATGCTTCCCTCTTTCCGCTTCTCGCTGGAGGAATTCGAAGCTGAATCGCTTGCCGGGGCTCGAATCGGTCCGTCACCGATTCTTCACGGGCAGTCGGCGCAGTCGTTACTGCGCAGTCTCGTTGGATTATTCGTTAGGATCGGCAAAGTTTGACACGACCTTCAACGGAATGCCGCGAGCTGCCTCAAGATCATGATTTCGGCTGATGATCAACCGCCGTGGGGCGCATCAGCGAACCGACGCCCGTGATGGCGTTGTTGATGGCGCGCGTGTAGGCATTGAACGGATGCCGTACGAAGGCGCTTGCCAGCGACCGCTGCTGATAGCAAGCAAACATCACGATGATGAAAGCCGTGCAAATCACGATTTCTGAAGCGAAGACAACTTGGGTGATCAACTGCAGGCGTCGCGGCCGCTTGGTCGGCGTCGGAGTCGACCGTTCACTTGGGAAAAGAGAGGCCAGCACCGGTACACCGAGTAGTTCGGATAGGTCTTGTGCGCTATCCGGACGCTGACTCTGCGGCAGCTTGCGTCCTGGAACTGCTGCCACCACGCCAGCGGCGACTGCAAGCACAGCAAACACTGCGAGCTTTGCCGCCGGAACCGACAGCTCGGATCCGCTCTCCGTTGGACTCGTGGTCGCGACGGGTTGGTCCGTAAGGTGGGCGACGCTCCAAAATGTGAGGCACAGCACGAACGTGCCCAGTCCTGTTGCGAGCAGTGCGTGCGGGCGACTTGGTGCAACGTTGGCCACGTTTCGG
>JAGQPK010001029.1 GCA_020426755.1 Planctomycetales bacterium | reverse complement strand
CGGATGTCGCGCTCGACGTAATCCCAATCTTCGCTCAACACCTTCCCCACGTTGACGACCATGTCGACCTCGCGGGCTCCTTGTTCACAGGCGATGCGAGTTTCCATGGCCTTCAACGGCGCGACCAACGAACCGTGCGGGAACCCAATCACGGTCGATACGCCGACGGGGGAACCTGCCAACAACTCGGCGGCTGCCGCCACGTGGTATGGCTTGACGCAGACCGTCGCCACCTCAAGCTGCCGAGCCAATTCGCAACCGGCCCGCAATTCTTCGTCGGTCAGCGTCGGATGCAGGAGGGCATGATCAATCAGAGATACTAGTGAAGTGCTCATGACGTGCACTTTAACGGTTGGCGAGCATTTCGACTACGGCGCTCAGAAACTAGACGCTAGAAACTACTGCTGCGTTACAGCCAAAAATTTAGGATAGGGCCTTGTTCGCCGTAACGCGCCAGCGTCGGTTTGAAGCGCCGGAAATCGCGGCTTGCGCCTTTCGGCGAACCCCAAGTTGAAGCTGCAACGCTGCACTATCCACTAGGTATTGCTAGTTCTGCGGCTGACGTAACAAGATCGACTCGCCAAACGAATCCACTCCGGCTGGCAACTGCGATTGCCCGGAAACAACGGACCGGCCATTGGCACTCGACGGAGTAAAGTCAATTCGCTGTGCGACCTTGCCCTCTTCGTTCCACCAGATCCAACGATCGACGGGCGAGTTGGCTAGGTACTGGCCTTGGATCGCCTTCTGGCCATTGCCGTGCCACCACGTCCAACTTCCGGTTTTTTGTCCGTTGTCATAGAAGGCATGCAGCGACTTCGTACCGTTCTCGTGCCACCAGGTGAACTCGCCCGACGCTTTGTCAAAGCTGTATTGGCCAGTGAATTTCATTTGCCCGTTTTCGTACCAAGCCGCCCATTGACCGTGCTTCTGATCTTTGCCCTGTCGGACATAGGTGGCAAGCTTCGCTTCCCACCAATCGTCGGGCTGCTTGATGACCAACCGCGCTTGCAGCACGGTGCCCTCGACCTTCTTCTGACCGTCGGCGTAGGACTCGACTGTCTTCTCAAGTCGGCGTCCATCCTGGTACTCGACGCGTGTTACCGACTGCCCGTTTGCATCCCACTCCAGAAGTTCGCCATGGATTTGGCCCTGTCGATACTGAATGACGCGCATTTGATTGCCGTTGTAGTAGAACCAGGCCGAAGCGCCATGCCGCCGTCCGTTGGCAAACGCCCAGTCGCAGACTTTCCGATCTTTCGCATCAGTGACAATCCAGTGTCCGTTCAATGTGCCATCGCGAAACGTGGCTTGCGAACGAAACGGGGCAGTGAATTGATTAAAGGGGGGCAGTTGAAACAACTCGGCCTCTTCTGCCTGGTACCACCGCACCCACTTGCCGTGTCGCTTGCCAAAGCGGAAGACACCTTCCACGATCTGATTGCCCGCTTCGTCCCACATCCGCCACGGACCATGGTTGACGTAGTTCTCGCGTTCATCTTGCGACACGCCTCGCTCAATCTTGACCTTCCCGTCTGCGTAACGTTCCGTCACAGTTTCCTGCGGCAAGATCTCGGCGCCCTCGTCGTTGTCCGCTTCCGCTTCACCGGCACCCAATAATGGATCGTTGCGAACAGCTGGCGGCATCTGAACTGGATCATCCGCGAACGGTGACGTGTCATCGTCACTCGCGGCTTCCTCAGCTTCTTCCGGCGCCGCCAACTCGTCTTCGCTGATCAACGGCTTACGAGCCTGATCAGGCGCAGGGAGTTCGTCGTCGACATCCGGTAGACCATCGTCCTCGCCTTCCAGAATGCTGGGCAAACTGTCATCTTCGAACTCGGGAAACACCGAGTCCCCAGTTTGCGCAGCAACCGGCGCCACTGCGACGCCGAGCGAGCAACTAAGAAGCAGGATCGATAGCAAGCACTTCTGCCACCACAACATCGGAGAATCTCCGCAGTGGATAACGTGATAACCAAAGCAATGGCATGCACGCTGTCGGTAGCAATGCTGGCAATCAGCAACGAACAACGCGCATCCGAAACAGGTATCGAATGCGCGTTGCGTTGACTTTAACAGTTCTGCCGATTGTCAGTTCTCGACAAAATGGAAGAGGCGACCAAAGGCGTCAGAGAAATAGACTTCGCCAGCTTCATCTTCGCCGAACGTGATCACGGGCACCGTGTCTTCACCGGTG
>JAGQPK010001028.1 GCA_020426755.1 Planctomycetales bacterium | reverse complement strand
CTGGAATGATCGGCACGCTGATACCTAGCCGATCGCACGCGTCGCGAAACCGGAAGAAATCCGCGTTGTCGTAAAACAGTTGAGTGATGATCGCATCGGCGCCGCTGTCGACCTTGCGTTTCAGATTCTGCATGTCGATTTCCAGCGACGGGGCCTCGAGATGCTTTTCCGGGTAGCCCGCGACGGCCATGCCAAGCTGCGGGAATTCAACGCGAATCAGGTCGACAAGTTCATTCGCGTAGCACAGTCCCCCGTCGACGGCCTTAAACACGGTTTCGCCCTTGGGCGGATCGCCTCGCAATGCCACGATGTTGTCAACGTTGCGTGTGCTCGCAGTCTGCAGGTAGTTTCGCAGTTCGTCAACGGTCGAACCGACACAGGTCAGGTGCGACGCGACGGGCAAACCGTAACGCTGTTTGACGGCGGTTACGATTTCCAGTGTCTTTTCCTGAGTGGACCCACCGGCGCCATAGGTGCACGTGACGTAGCTCGGACGATGCGCGACCAAGGCATCTAGATGGCTGTAAAGTGCATCCAGTCCTGCAGCGGTTTTGGGAGGAAACAGTTCGAATGACAGCGCGAACGGCTGCGATGCGTAGATTTCGGAGAACTTCATAGGGAAGCGCAAGAGTTAGAGGCGGCTGCCGCCAGACGGCACGGATGATACCCAAACGGGACGCACCATACTCTATAGCGCAACAGGCCGATCGGCTAGTTGGCGTCCATCGGCAACATGCTCGTACATGTCACGCAATAACTGGACGTGCCAAAGCTGCTGTTCAATGCCGCGGCGGAGGAAGACACGCTTTTGCGTCTGTGCCATGACCTCCGGCGGAATCTCGGTGATTTCACCGAACGACTTCGCGTAGTTCACAAAGCTCGGCACATTCTCGGTGACATAGCCGTACAGCATGCTACAAGCACCCACCAGCTTGCCGGTGAAGATTGCCGTGTTGATCGCCGATTTCGTGTAGTCGCCAATGATGCACCCCATGAACTGCAGCCCGGTGTCCACGCGGCGACCGTTGATGTCCAGCCGTACGGTGCCGTACGTGTTCTTCAGATTGCTGTTCGAGGTGCCGGCACCCAGATTGACCCAGCGGCCCAAGTAGCTGTGTCCGAGGTAGCCCAAGTGCTGCTTGTTCGAAAAGCCTTCGATGACCGTCGCTTCGACTTCTCCGCCCACCTTGCTCATCGGGCCAATCGCGACGCCAGGTTTGATCGATGCGTGCTCGTTGATGATACTCATCGGACCCAAATATAGCGGGCCCCGCAGGCAAGCGAACGGTCGCACTGAGGCGGCTGCGTCGATTACGATCGGCCCCTGACTGGAGTCCGTGTGCGTCCACTCAGCAATTTCGGCGTTGCCAGCCAGAAAGACCCCGTCCCGGACCTCTCGATAGGTGCTGGTGTCAATCCGATGTTCCAGATTGTCGGTAATCCGTTCGACATGTTTGCTGATCAAATCGTGTGGATAGCAAAAGGCTGGCAGATGGTGATCCAGCGTTGGTAAGGCCGCCACGACCGAAGTCTTCAACCATTCGGTCACTTTGCCCGGTTCCCAAGGGTCCATCAAATCAGGGGCTTCCGGTGGCACAACCGCCGCCAATAGGGTCTCACCTTGGCGGACGATGCCAGGTCGATTGGATCGCAATAGCCGATCGAGCGTCGCGAACGCCGTGCGGCAGGGAACGATGCGTGAATTTATCAGCATCCGCCAAGCAGAACTCGGTGCCGGTGAGGACAAGCGTGGATACTCGGCTGCCTGCCAGCTTTTGAGAAACGTGCGGATGCTCCCGGTCACACCGCAATTCTGTCGCGCCAGCCAATCGGCCAGGCAGAAGCTGCCGCACTGCAACGAGTAGCCTGCTCGTCCCAACGTGATCGGTTCAAGTTGTTCGATCGCGGCGTCTTCGAAAACAATGATGTGCATCGGGCTGGGATCCTGGTTTACGGCGTCCTGGTGTATGGCGTCCCGCTTGTGGCTGGCCTTGACTAAGCTGTCTCTGCAAAGCCTAGCTCAACCGGAATTCTACGACCGCGCGGCACTTTGCTGCGAAAACACCACAAGCGCGGTCCACGTGATGTCTGCGTACACACACGACTGGAAGGGCTGCCGCCTGGCGAAGCTTTGACGTTTTGCCCGGTTATCAGCATCTGGTAGACGGAGCCGCACGTAACAGCTTCTGCTCAGTGCACCCG
>JAGQPK010001027.1 GCA_020426755.1 Planctomycetales bacterium | reverse complement strand
GACCCGATGGCAACTTCATTCCAGTGAAGTGTTACGAATGAGCCGTCCGTTTTGATACTTCGGCATTCGATATTCCGAATTCAGAATTCGATATTCAGAAGTCTTTCTCACGCCAAGATCCCGTGCACCACTTCTCCATGCACGTCGGTTAGCCGAAAGTCACGGCCTTGGAAGCGGAAGGTGAGTTGTTTGTGGTCGATGCCCAGAAGATGCAGGATCGTGGCCTGCAAATCGTGGACGTGGACGCGATTCTCCGTCACTGAAAAACCGAGTTCATCGGTCTGACCGTATACGAGGCCGGGTTTGACGCCACCGCCGGCCATCCACACGGTGTAGCATTCGATGTGGTGATCGCGTCCTGTTGGCTTGCGAAGTTCACCGACTGGGGTTCTGCCGAATTCACCGCCCCAAATCACGAGCGTATCGTCGAGCAGGCCGCGTTGTTTCAGATCGAGCACCAGCGCTGCGGCCGCTTGGTCAACCTGTTGTGCCCTCAGCGGCAGTTCCTTTTCGAGCGATTCCGCTCCGCCATGCTGATCCCAATTTGTGTGATACAGTTGCACGAAACGCACGCCCCGTTCAACGAGCCGACGCGCTAACAAGCAATTGTTGGCAAACGATGCTTCGCCCGGTTCAGCCCCGTAGAGATCGAGAGTTGCTTGCGTCTCGCTGCGAATGTCCATCAATTCCGGCGCGCTGGACTGCATGCGATACGCCATTTCGTAGGCGGCGATGCGCGTCGCGATTTCTGGATCGCCGACTACGTTTAGTTGCTGTTGGTTGAGTTGATTGACGGCATCAACAAACTGCCGTTGTCTTGTTTCATCGAAGCCGGGCGGATTCGACAGATTCAGGATTGGATCGCCTTGGCTGCGAAACGGGACGCCTTGGTGTGTGGTCGGCAAAAAACCGCTTGACCAGAGCAGTGCGCCGGATCGCGGTCCACGAGGTCCGGATTGTAAGACGACGAAGCCCGGCAGCTCCGCCGACTCGCTACCCAGTCCGTACGACACCCACGAGCCCATCGACGGACGACCGGGCTGCGGCGAACCTGTATTCATGAAGATCTTGGCGGGGCCATGATTGAAGACGTCGGTTGCCATGCTGCGCACGAAACAGACTTCGTCCACAATCTTGCGGTGATGCGGCAGCAGATCACTCAACCACATACCGCTCTCGCCATACTGATGGAACGGGCGATATGGGCCGAGTAGCGTTTCGTTGCCCTTGAGAAATGCAAATCGCTTGCCCTTAACGAACGATTCGGGCGGCGCTTGGCCTGAGTACTTTGCCAAGGCGGGCTTGTAGTCGAACAATTCAAGTTGACTTGGACCACCGGCCATGAATAGATAGATCACATGCTTCGCTCGCGGCGCAAACATCGGGGTGAGCGACTGTGCTGCGGCTGCCATTGCGTTAGTTGATCCGCCGCTCAACGCAGCCAATGCGACCGCGCCCAAACCGAGGCTGCCTTCGCGCAGGAAATGGCGGCGAGACTGTGCGAGCGCCGATACGTCCGAAGTCCACATATTCAACTCAACTTAGTTTCGGGTAACGAACTCGTCCAGATTCAGAATCACGCGGCAAAGTGATGTCCACGCCGCGCGTTCCACCAACTCGGCCGCCGTGGCGGTGTCGTCGTCGCGCATCTCCAATAGCTCGATGGCCGCTGATTCGTCGCTGGCGAATGATTCACGCTGTTGTTGCAAATAGTTGAGCAACGTCGCCCGCTCCTCCGCACGGCAACGCCGCAGCATGCTGCTCGCGTATGCCAGGTCAAGGCGTTCGGTATCAGAAGCCGTGTTGGCGGCGAGCAGTCGCAGGGCAAATGTGCGCGCGGCCTCAAGCACCATTTGATCATTCGCCATCGTTAAAGATTGCAGCGGTGTATTGGATCGCAGGCGACGCGTGCATGTTGTTTGGAAGTTGGGCGTGTCGAACGTCGTTAAAAATGGATGCGGCGCACTGCGGTAGAAAAATGTGTACATGCCGCGGCGATAACGGTCTCCACCCTTGCTCGTACGCCAGTTTTTCTTGTTCTGAGTGAAAGCATAAACGCCGTCGGGTTGCGGAGGGTACACGCTGCGGCCGCCGATATCGTCTGTCAGAAGCCCCGAACTGCAGAGGACCAAGTCTCGAATGATCTCCGAGTTGACTCGCAATCGATTCTGCCTAGCCAATAAGCGATTGGGCGCGTCAATATC
>JAGQPK010001026.1 GCA_020426755.1 Planctomycetales bacterium | reverse complement strand
ATCGCTGCCGCCGCGACCAAGTGTCGTAATGTTGTAGTCTTCGTCGATGCCCTGAAAGCCAGCAGCGATCACAATCTTGCCAGCGTTCAAGTGCGACTGCAGACGCTCGGTGGAGATCGATTGAATGCGGGCCTTCGTGTGCGTACTATCGGTGCGAATGCCGATTTGCGCTCCGGTCAAACTGACCGCTTCCGAACCGAGCGAATCAATGGCCATCGCCATCAGCGCGACGCTGACTTGCTCGCCCGTCGACAGCAACATGTCCATTTCGCGGGCCGGCGGATACTCGTTCACCTGATGCGCCAAATCGATGAGCACATCCGTATTCTTGCCCATCGCGCTGACGACCATCACGACTTGGTGGCCTTCTTGCTGAGCGCGAATTGCTTTGCGAGCTGCTGCTAGAATCTTTTCACTGTCGGCGACACTTGTGCCGCCGAACTTCTGCACAATCAGAGACATGTCTCAAGTTCTCAACTTACCGAAGTACGCAGAAAATAGGACATCAACTCATGTCCCGCTGGAAACGCCAAATCACTTTCGCCCGCCGATTGCTCATCATACGTTTTTGAGCCTTCAGCGGATATGCCGTGGCCGGCAATCGCAAACGGCACAAATCCGTGGCTGTGTGTCTTGGTACGAACGGGTGTCGGATGATCAGGCGTCACCAGAATACGATAGTCACCCTGAGATTTGAGCGCTGCGTGCAGCGGCCCGACGATCTTCTCATCGATTTCCTCGAGAGCGCGGACCTTGGCGGCGGCGTCGCCCTCGTGTGACGCTTCGTCGGTGGCCTCCACGTGAACGCAGATCACGTCCGTAGAGCCCAACGCGTCGATCGCATAGCGGCCCTTCGCTGCATAATCCGTGTCGGTGTAGCCTGTGGCGCCCGGCACTTCGATGCATTGCCAACCCATCAAAACCGCCAACCCACGCAACAGATCAACCGCAGTGATCATTTTGCCGCGCAAGCCGTAACGTGACTCGAAACTAGCTAGCGACGGGGCTTTGCCGAGTCCCCACAGCCACACGTTCGTCGCCGGCAGTTGACCGCGGGCGGCTCGCGCTTGATTCACCGGATGTTCGGCGAACACCGCCAGGCTACGTTCCATCAATTCGTTCAAGAGATCACTACCCGCGCCGCGCGGGAAATCGTCCGTGACTTTCTGATCTGTCAAATCGTGTGGAGGAGTGCAGCGTGTTTCGCGAGAGAATGGCGACTGCCCTGCGGTGCCACGGTAGAGCAATAGATTGCGGTAGCTGACCCCCGGCACGAACTCGAGTTGCGGATTGCCAATCGCCGTTTGCAGGGCTTCAAGCAGGTCGCGCGCTTCTTCAGTCGAAATGTGACCGGCCGTAAAGTCACGCATTGTCTGTTCGAGCACGGTGACCAAATTGCAGCGAATTGCCCAGTCGTGCGGCCCCAGCTCGATACCTTGTGCCGCCGCTTCCAACGGTGCCCGACCCGTGAAGTACTCGTTCGGGTCGTATCCCAACAGACTGAGGTTAGCGACATCGGAACCAGCAGGCAGATGAGGCGGCACATGATTGGCGCGGCCCACCACACCCGCAGTGGCAATCGCGTCCATATTTGGAGTCTTGGCAGCCTGCAACGGCGTGCGGCCTCCAAGCGACTCCTGAGGTTCGTCCGCACAGCCATCCGGGATCACAATTGCGTATTTCATGAGTTTCAATCCAGCACTCGCATGCGGACACTGCCCGGTCGCACGCTCGGCAGCTTATCAATTTCGAGCTGCGCCGCAGCGGCGCGACCTTCCTGGGCACTATGCGTCATGATGACCAACATCACGTCCTCGGGTTGAGCCGGCGCGGCAGCCTCGTCGGTCTCCCGATCGGCAGCAAGTTCCCGTTGAATCACCGAGGCAATCGAAATGTCATGCCGGCCAAGGATGCCGGCGATTTCAGCCAACACGCCGGGATGATCTTCAACCGTTAGTCGCAAGTAAAAACGCCCCTCCGACTGGCTGTAGTCTGCCATTTCGGCACGGGCACTGCCTTGAGACCACAATTCCAGCGTGCGGAACGTCAGCGCGGCGCGCCCCACGGCCGTATCAATTAAGTCCGCCACAACTGCGGACGCGGTGGGCAGGCGGCCGGCACCTAATCCCTGATAGAACACGCGACCGACCATGTCACCCACAACACTGATCGCATTGTTCGCCCCACGCACTGCGGCCAAAGGCGTGC
>JAGQPK010001025.1 GCA_020426755.1 Planctomycetales bacterium | reverse complement strand
CACCCGGTTGGTGCTGGGAATCTCTTGCAGTTTGTATTGGAGCTCTTCTGCCAGGCGCCGTAATTCGTGATCGCCGTACAGCTCAGGCTGATCGCTCCATAGTGTCGCGGTCACGATCGGTACGTCGTCGATTTCAATCGGCTTGACAACCCACTGGCTAACGACGGGAGGAATCTGATCACCGCTTGATTGGAGCTTGTTGTAAAGCTTGATCAGCGAGTCTTCACGATCTTCTCCGACGTAATAACGCACGGTGACAACTGCTTGTCCGTCTCGAGACATCGAGTAAACATACTCAACACCATCAATCTGGTAGAGCAGCTTTTCGAGCGGCTGCGTGACTGAACGCTCAACTTCCATCGAGTTCAGCCCTGGTGCTTGCACCATGATGTCGGCCATCGGCACGACAATTTGAGGCTCCTCTTCGCGAGGCGTAATGTAGAGCGACACCAATCCAATCAGCAACGAAACGATCGTGAATAACAGCGTCACATCGCCGCGGAGAAAGATGTCGACCAGATGAGTGAGGAACGGTTGCTTCGCTTGGTCTGCGGATTCAGGTGAAACATTCATTGTGCATCGACCTCCGGCGCAGTCGCATCGCTGGTGCTGGCGCCTGCCGCTCGATCGTCGTCGGCTGGAACCGCTTCGTCTGCGCGGAGCAATTCGACTCGTTCACCCGCCTCCAAACCACTTAGCACTTCGACACGACCTGGCATGCCGATGCGCCCCGTCTTGATGTAACGACGTTCGGTTGTGTTGTCAGACTTGACGACATTCACAAACTCAAGTTGGCCGACTCGTTCGATGGCCGCCGTATTTAGGCATAAGTGACGTCGGCTGCCAGCCGGTATTCGCAATCTGCCAAACATGCCTTCATACAGATCTTCCGACTTCGGAATAGAGGCTTTAACGAGAAACGAACGGCTCGGTGCATCGGCCTGCGGAACGATCTCGTCAAGTGTCGCAGTGACCTCACGTTGCAGCGAATCGAAGTAGACCTTGACTTCGCCACCTGGGCGAAGAGTTAATGCCAGCTGCTCGAGAACGGGGGCTTCTAATCGCAAAGAGGTGGCATCGTAGAGAATCAACAACGGCACACCCGGTCGAGCCATATCTCCCGGTTCGGCCAATCGATCCACGATCCGCCCATCGCGCGGCGCCGTGATCGTGGTGTACGAGAGCATGACTTCGGCTTCGGCCAACGACTGTTGAGCGCGACGCTCTTCAGCTTCGCTTACCTGAAGTTTGCGTTGCGACTGATCGAACTCTTGCTGTGAAATTGCATTGGACGTTCGCAGACGCGTTGAACGTTCGAAGGCCTGAGCCGCTTCGGCTCGAGTCGCCTCGGCTGCCTTGAGAGCCGCCTGCGCCTGACGCTGACGAGCTTCGTACTCCTGTCGATCCAACTCAACCAGCACGGTACCTGCCGAAACGTTGTCACCCGCCGCCACATTCACGGTGACGACCTTCGCCAGCAACTGCGAGGCAATCACGCTGCGACTGGCGGCCTTCAGCGTCCCCACAGCCTCCTCGATGTACTCTTGGTGGACTTCATGGACCTGATCAATCGGCCCAGCGGCTTGCCGCACAGATGTTGCGGCTGTCGACTGCCCGGGCTCAATCTTTTCTTCGAACGCCCCGGCCAGCCAGGCAATCACGCCAATCAACAGGCCTCCGCCGACAACGATTTCCAACGCGACTTTAAGCCAGGATAGAGTCCGTGACCATTGGCTTTTTATCATCTTGGGTTCCTCCCCGATAACCTGTCGAATTTTGAATGTCGCATTCTGGATGTTGAATGTTGAATTGGGTACGCCAACATCCAAAATCATCCATCAACATTCAGGATTCCTTCCTCGCCATGCGTTAGCCTAAACAACCATCGGCGGCGGTACTATTGGGTGCGAACGCAAAGCCCATGCCGACGCCAGAATCAATCGCCGTCGCGATGCCGTTTAGCGAAAACGATGCGTGCGGGCCGTTTGGACCTGCACAATGTAGGGCATTCCTCAAAAGCGCGTGAGCCCAGTTAAGACTTAACACCACTTAGCGATTAACAGCGGGTTAACACTGTGGGTTAGCATCCGACCGCTTTGTCCTAGCAGGCTGATCGGACCGATCCAGCATCCGCCGACCGATCTGTCGGACCGACCTAGCATCCGACAGATCTGACGGATTGGACCGATCTAATTCCAAACGGATCCGTCTG
>JAGQPK010001024.1 GCA_020426755.1 Planctomycetales bacterium | reverse complement strand
CTCTTCGAAGTAACGCGGTGTCGCGCTGATGATCAACGAGTTGCCCACCGGTTCGGGTACGACGACCACCTCGCGCTCAATCTGCTCGAAAGGGCTTTCCGAGCCTGGCGCGGCAAGTTGAACCACGCGTTCGCTACGCAGAAATTCGTTGATCGCTGATGCCACATCGATCGCCGGTGAGTTTCTCAAGCGATAGACTTCGTTCTTTCGCTCGGCCAAATCACGCTCATCCAGTCTCAGCAGCAGGGCTTCGATGATCCGCAAGTCGCCGTCCGAGCCCGTCGCGATGATGCTATTGGTGCGCGTGTCGACGGAGAAACGCAGGGGTACGAGCGAAGTCTCGTCCGCCGCAGCCGGCAACTGAGGCCCCGCGCCGCCCGCCGCCGTATCTGTCGGCAATAACGAACGCAACATCCGCACCATGCTGCCGGCATCGCCGTTGATGATCCGAAAGACTTTGATCTGCGAGACGGCACTCGGTGCATCCAACTGCTCGATCAATGCCTCCAACAACGGCATGCCTTCGGGCGGTCCCGACACGATCAGCGCATTGGTGCGCGGATTCGCCGTGATTCGCACATCGGCCAAAATGCCACTGCGCAGCAGACGTTCGCCATCGGCGCCAATCGTCAACAACTCCAGAATTTTACTCGGCGCACCCTGCCCCGCGGCACTCTGAATTGCGGTCTGCAACGTCTGAGCAATGTCACTTGCGAGGGCATGCTTGATCGGAATGATCTTCGTACGATTGACCGCATCACTTTGCGGTGAATCGAGTGATTCGACGAGCTGATCAAGTTCCTGCAGGTCTCGTGGTGCCGCATAGGCGACAACCGCATTCGAACGCACATCGGCAACGGCCAGGACCCTCGGCCCCAGGCCTTGCGAATTGGCAAAGAACTGATTGATGGTTGTCGCCACGGTAGTCGAGGCGGCGTGTTTGAGTCGATAGACACGAAACTGTGAATCCGCTGCATCCTCCGTATCAAGCTGCTTGATCAAGCTGATCATCGCATCGACCGCATCGCCCCAACCAATCAACATGATCGCGTTCGGCTTGACCAAGGGCGTCGTTGTGACACGTCCTTGCCGGCGTCCCGTCAGATCTTCATTGACATCCAGCAGGATCCGCGCCAGCGACGAGCTGTTAACATGGCGCAGTTGAACGACCTGCACCTTCGGCTGCGTCTCCTGGCTAAGTCGCTCAAGTTCCTGAATGATCTCGGTCAACTTGGTGACGTCGCGATCGCGGCCGCGCAAGATGATTACATCCAAGTCAGGCAGGGTTTGGACATCGACGTCCACATCCAAGCCGCCGGCAGGTATTGGCACGCGGCCGCCACTGCCCTGTGGAGACGCCGCACGCGCGTCGGCATCCGCTGCCGTTCCCAAATCATCCTGCAGCACGAAATTGACGAGTCTCAAACCAGCCGTTGAGTAACCGGCTTTCGAAGAATCTCGCGGGGCAGGCGTCGCGGGCGGATTCGATAAAGAACGTCGATAAGCGTCAATCGCCTGTTGGAGTTGCGAACGGTCTGTTCGCTCGATCGAAACCACGGCCGTGCGACTCTCCGCGCCAGCTGGCTGTGAACTGATGGCTTCAACCAAATACTCAAGCTGATCCAACACGACCGGCGCGCCTTCGACCAGCACGCCCGCACGACGATCGTCAACAATCAGAGTGGCAATGATGCGGCCTGCGCGCTCCAGCCGATAAACGCGCAGTCCCTGCGAGGATTCCAACCGCAAACGCTTGCCCAAGATGGCTCGCAAACGCTGCTCAAGACGCACCAAATCAGTACGCTGACCAATCAGACGAGCGGCTGACTGCTCGCCCCCTCCGGTCTCCACACTGCCGTCGGCGGAAAAACGCAGAGGTGATTCCGGCGCAGGCGGAAACGCGGGCGGCTGTACCTGCGCTTGAACCAACGCAGGTTCAACCTGAAGGTGGCTAACCACCATTAAGCCAAATGCTAGCAACGGCCACTTCTTCATGGCAGCAGTACGTGGCATGTTCCCGTCCCTGGGCGTCGTCCGCTCGCGTGCGTGTCTAGAAAAAACCGGGCGGATGTTATGGCGAGTGGCATCACATCGCAAGAGAGATTTCGCATCAATGGCGATTGATTTGAAGATTTAGACGCGTATCAAGTCGTATCACGTTCCACGACGCGATTTGTTCCCCCTCCCGCAATCGGCTCTCTACTTGATGTCGCG
>JAGQPK010001023.1 GCA_020426755.1 Planctomycetales bacterium | reverse complement strand
ACTTGCGTCCAAGTCATCTGGCCGTTGCATGTTTCGGACCAAACAGAGCAGTCGCGCAGAAACGCGGTATAACCGCACTACTTCGATCTGCAGGGCGTTCCGGGCGAACAAAGCGCGGCTGGCGTTCACGCCTCCGGTGGACTTGCCGCGATCGGCGACTCGTTTTCGAGTAATACGATGCTCTTCGTAGCTACCGGTCAGAATGAAGCCGACACGAACAAGTTTTGCGCGGCTCGCATTGCATGACGCTAGTTAGCTGAATACCGTCACGTCGGCTATGACTACTCGATGCCATGCAGACGGCAGAAAAGCGAAAACACCGTCTTGGCGATCTCCATCGTTTCGGTGTCACTCAGCTTTACAAGTTGTGACGCGGCGTTTCCCTTGTCGCCTGGTACCTGATCTTGGCCGATCGAAATCTGTATCCCTTCAAACTCTTCGATCATCTCCGGTGGCAGCTCGACCATCGGATCGATACTCGACAACTGGCTGGCATACGCAATCAACATCCGCTCCTTAATGGGCCCGGCCTCGTCAACCAGGCACTCGACAGCTTTCTTGAAACGGTCTTTGGTAGTGGCTTGAATCATGGTTCGCTCCTTTGCTAAAGACTATTCGTTGGACGTCCGCTCATCTGGCTGCGGCTGGGGTCGCGTCATCAGCGGATGTAGCGTACACGTGCAGCTCCCGGGCATCGGTCTGCTGCAAGACCCGGTACGCCTGGGCTATCTGCAGTGGATCGCCAGTGACGACGACCAACGGGTGGCCGTCTTGTACCAGACGTTCGTAGTGAGAAACACGATGGCGGTGGATTCCCCAACCCTCCATACCGCCGAGGAAAGTCCCTGCGACCGCTCCGGTCACGAGACCCGTTAATGGCCCCGCGACAATTGCCACGGTGCCGCCGACCAGGGCGATTGAAAAGCCTGTCAGGACGCCGATCAACGAGCCGATGCCGGCGCCAACGAGAGCATCATGGACATCGTCTGCGCCTTCCAAAAAACGCGACTCAATGTCACGTTGACCCTCAAGATGCGACGCAATCAGCGACACTTGATCGTTGGCAATGTCGGAACGGTTCAAGATGTGGACCGCCAGCCTTGCTTGTTCCACACTGTTATACACGGCAACAACGGATTCTCGATTCATGGGACTTCTCCTACGAAATGGCAGCCGCGCGAAACGTCGCTTTTTGCAACAGGGAACTGGTTGCCGCGGCCACGATGTTTTGATCAAACTGTAAAAGATGATGGGCAACAACACTTGCGGAAGCTACTCAAGCATCATTGATGCCAAGACAAGTCCAGCGCTTGTGTTTCTCATTCCCTGTCCAAACAAGAGTCTTCAATCCAGGCCAAGTTGCTTCGCCAAATCGGACGTCAGATTATGCGCATCGAGAGTAAAGGTGCTTGCGCTATGTGCTCGCGGAAACGCGAGCACTATCTTGGGTTACACCAGCAAGTGCTGTTGGTGTATGAGCTTGTAGGATCTCTACGACAACTGTCTGCGGCTTACGATACGTGGCCCGGCCCGCGTGCGGCCAATGATTGGCGAACAATAATTGGCCAGCTGGCGAGCCAAGTTTAGGCAGGAAACGTCAGGATGTTGGTCAGACGCGACGACCGAGTGCAATCAGTCGCGCCCGGTCGTCCACGCCGGTGCGTCGCTGGCTGGGAACGACTCTTCCGATGCTTCGCGGACGACATCGAAGTTCGCAGCGGCACTCGTCAGTTCTTTATTGATTGAGCTTTTTGAGTCTGCCCTCGCAATCTCGCTCGATGCATACTCGTTCCACACTCGCCGCAGGATGCGCGTGACGCGGTGTTGCACCCGATCACCGTTGATCGAATGCCAATTCGCGTCCTGACCATAGTACGCCACCCGTCGTTTCCCCATGCCGCAGAGTCGCTGCAACAGTGTGGGCTTGCGGTCGAGAGTAACAATATAGTCGCCGGTATCTGTACCTGCGTCTGTGATTGATACGAGTTCATAATTCATCGTTGACTCCCAATTCGACGATATCGTTGGTAAGTTCATTCCCTACGCCCGGATGCCAAACTCAATCGCGCGATACGGTGATCCGATGCACGACGGTTCACCATCCCTAACAAGGGCCACGCTATCGAGCATTGATCTAGCGGCATCTCACGAATGACGAATAGCGTGTATGGCAAATGTGATGCCGAAGACACAATTGCCTAATTTGGCAGTTCGGA
>JAGQPK010001022.1 GCA_020426755.1 Planctomycetales bacterium | reverse complement strand
CTGGTGACCGCCAGGGCGTGTGTGGTTGGACAGAGATCGGGTTGCTTGGGGTCTTCGGCAATGTCGTGAGTGACACGCGGATCCAACGAGACAACCGAAATGATGCGTTCGCCGTCCTTCATCTTGAACAGCTTCTGCACCGGTTCGCCGTAGCCAGTCGACGGGGGAATGTCGATGAAGCGAGTCGTGTAGCAAACTCCGTACGAACTGAACAAGGCCAACGTGGCTCGCGTCGAACCGGGCAAGCAGGCCAGAACTTGATCACCTTCTCGCATACGACTCTTGCTGGGATCCAGAATTTGCTTCTGTCGCTTGACCCAGCCATCCGTGGACACCAACACACAGCAGTCTTCGGCGACAATGAAATCCTCTTCGGAGTATTCGGGCTCTTCTCCCACCGTTTCAATTGTTGTGCGACGACGACCTTCGGGCTTCTTCCCAAAGTCTTCTAAAAGTTGGGTGATTTCGTCGCGGACAATCTGCCAGCGTCCGGAGGCGTTTGTGTCGTTAGTGTCTTCTTTTAGGAGTTTGCGAATGGCGGCGGCACGCTTACGTTTGTCTTTCAGTTCCTCTTGAATCAGATTGATTTCCAATCGAGCCAAGCGATACAGCTTCAATTCCAAAATGGCGTCGGTTTGGTCCGCATCAAGTCCGCCTTTTTCGGCGGGGAACCGCTTCATGATCTTGGCGGCGGCATCTTGCTTGCCGTCCGACTTGCGGATGATACGAATGATTTCGTCGAGCGCATCAAAGATCAGCACGAAGCCTTCAAGCGTATGCAGTCGCTTTTCAAGCGCAGCGAGTTCGTTCTCCAGGCGACGCGTGACAACTTCCAAGCGGAATTGCAGGAAGTACCACAGGATCTCCTTGAGTCCGAGTCGACTGGGCGTGCCGATTTCGGGATTCTCGGACGGAACCAAGCACGTCATGTTGACGTTGAAGTTCGATTGCAGCGGCGTATTCTTGTACAGATACGCCAGCACCTTCGCCTCGTCCGCATCCTTCTTTAAAATCAAATCGACGCGAATGTCTTCCGTCGAAACGTCACGCACGTCTTCAATCAGTGGCATCTTGCTACTGACGACGATATCGGCGATCCGCTCGACGAGTGTCGCTTTGTTGACTCCGAAGGGGATGGAGTCGATCTGCAAAATCTTGGAATTGCCGGTCGTGCCGCCGGGCTTGACCGTGCCACGGAGCTTTACGGTGCCCTGGCCGGTCGCATAGATGTCACGCAACTCTTCCTTCGTGTTGACGATCTGACCGCCCGTCGGAAAATCGGGCCCTTGGACCGCATCGTTGGAAACCAGTTGATAGTTTTTGATTTCCGGATCCTTGAGCAATTTGAGCAGCGCGCGGCAGATTTCGCCCAGGTTGTGCGGCGGAATATTGGTCGCCATACCGACGGCGATGCCGGTGGCCCCGTTCAGCAACAAGTTCGGCACGCGGCTGGGGAGGACGACCGGTTCCTGTCGAGTGCCGTCGTAGTTCGCCTTCATCGCGACCGTGTTGCTACTCAAGTCGGTCAGCACTTCCGCCGCGATGGCGGTCAGGCGGCATTCCGTGTACCGCATGGCGGCGGCATTGTCACCGTCCACCGAGCCGAAGTTGCCGCTGCCGTCGACGAGCGGCGTCCGGAGCGAGAAGGGCTGAGCCATCCGCACCAACGCATCGTAGATCGCCGAGTCGCCATGCGGGTGGTAGTTACCCATCACGTCACCGACGACCTTCGCACACTTCCTGTGCTTCGCCGTATGGTCCAGCCGCTGCTGGTACATGGTGTAGAGGATTCGCCGCTGGACCGGCTTGAGCCCATCACGCACATCGGGCAGGGCTCGGCTGGTGATTACCGACAGCGAGTAGTTGAGATAGCGTTTCTGCGCTGCCTCGCGCAGGGGAATTCGCTCGAGATTCTCCACGTCGATTTCGAACACCGCCCCGCCGCGGTCGCCGCGCTTGCTGCCGGCTCCCTTGGCCGACTTGCCATTACGGCTTCTGCTCGTTGGACGCTTTGCCACTGCCACGCCTCCCGGATGTCTCTTCTCGTCTCATAACTGCTAGCGAATGATCGGTCTCCGGCGAGCCACGCGGGCCCTGCGGGGCTAAGTCGGCCCGTCTGCGCTGGCGAAGACCAAGTCGATAGGTTAGGAAGCTAGACGAAATAAGGCAATGCGGCTTGAGCCCGGTTCGTTGCGACGAACTGACGCCGTACTGGA
>JAGQPK010001021.1 GCA_020426755.1 Planctomycetales bacterium | reverse complement strand
GTCTAGATAAAGTGGGGGTAGATGACAACTTCTTTGACGTCGGCGGCCACTCACTGCTGGTCGTGCGTGTTCATCGCGAGCTGACTCATCAGATCCAGCAACCGGTCGCTCTGACCGACCTGTATCGTTTCCCCACGATCCGTTCCCTGGTTGAACACCTTCGAACCACCACTGACACCGACACCTTGCAGAACTCCGATGATCGAGCGAGCCAACGGCGCGAGGCCATGGCTCGACGACGCCAGCGAACGCGACTTGAATGACCTGCCGCAGATTCACATCGATTGACCAACATGCAATATAGCGCGAATGACATCGCAATCATCGGAATGGCCGGGCGCTTCGCCGGCTGTCGGAACGTCACCCAGTTTTGGCACAACTTGCAGGCAGGAGTGGAATGTATCCGCGTCTGCACGGATGAACAACTCTTGGCAGCTGGGGTCCATCCTGCCGAGCTGGAAGATCCCAGCTATGTAAAGAGCAGCGGTCCGATTGAGCAAGTCGAGTACTTTGACGCCGCGTTTTTTGGGTTTAGTCCGAAGGATGCAGCGATCATGGATCCGCAGCATCGCCATTTCTACGAGTGTGCTTGGGAAGCGCTCGAGAACGGCGCCGAGCCGCCTAGTCGCTTTGCCGGCGCAGTTGGTGTGTTTGCTGGCTGCGGCATGAACGCCTACTTCATGCACAACGTGCTGACGAATCCGGATCTTGTCCGTTCGGTTGGCCACTTCCTATTGCGGCACACGGGCAATGATCGAGACTTCTTGCCCACGGGTGTTTCCTACAAATTGAACCTGCGTGGCCCCAGCGTCGCGATTCAAACCGCTTGCAGTACTTCGTTGGTCGCCATTCACATGGCCTGCCAAAGCTTACTGTCAGGCGAGTGTGACATGGCGTTGGCAGGCGGTGCCACCGTTTACGTGCCACACGGGCAAGGCTACTACTATCGCGAAAATGAAGTCCATTCACCTGACGGACATTGCCGCACTTTCGATGCCCAATCCGCCGGTACGGTAATCACAAACGGTGTGGGTGTGGTCGTATTGCGTCGTTTGGAAGAAGCGATCGAGGCCGGCGATCCAATTCAAGCGATCATCAAAGGCTCGGCCATTAACAACGATGGTGCACGGAAGATCGGCTACTTGGCACCGAGCGTCGAAGGCCATGCATCCGTCGTGGCGGAAGCCTTGGCAGTTGCCGACATCTCTGCCGACACCATTTCGTACCTCGAAGCGCACGGCACCGGCACTGCCGTCGGCGATCCAATCGAAATCGCTGCGCTGACACAAGCCTATCGCCGACACACCGATCGCAATCAGTTTTGTCCGATCGGCTCCGTCAAACCTTCGATCGGGCATACGGATACAGCAGCGGGCGTCGCCAGCTTGATCAAGGTTGTCGAGTCGCTCAAGCATCGTCAGATTCCGCGCAGCTTGAACTACAGCAAGCCGAATCCAAACATTGATTTTGTGAACAGTCCGTTCTTCGTTAACGATCGTCTGCGCGATTGGCAAGCCAATGGACAACCGCGCCGCGCGGGTATCAGCTCACTGGGCGTTGGCGGTACAAACGCACACGTGATTGTCGAAGAGGCGCCGACTGCCGCAAAGTCTGATGCCGCTGAGCCTGGGCAGATCCTGACGCTCTCGGCCAAGACGCCGACAGCGCTCGACACGATGACACTCGAACTGGCTGAGTTTTTAGCAACACACCCGCAAACGAATTTGGCCGACGTATCACACACGCTGCAAGTGGGTCGCGATAGTTTTGACTATCGACGCGTAGTCGTTGCCGATGACCTGACAGATGCAATTGCGGCCCTGCGTTCGGGTGACACAAAACGTGTCTTGTCAGCGCGGCCAGCGAAGCATGCACCGAGCGTGGTGTTTCTGTTGCCAGGTGGTGGCACTCAATATCCGAATATGGCACGACGCTGCTACGCGCGGGAAGCGGTCTTTCGTCAGGCCTTTGACGAAGGCTTAGCCGCCGCTGCGAAGTTCATCGACTTCGATTTGCGTTCACTTGTTTTCCCCGATGAGGGCCAGGAACAAGCTGCGGCGGCGGCGCTGCGACAGCCGTGTGCTTCGATTTGTGCAATCTTCATTACCGAATATGCGATGGCCAAGCAGTGGATGTCATGGGGCATTCAACCGGCCGCGATGACCGGCCACAGTTTGGGCGAATACACGGCAGCTTGCTTGGCTGGCGTCATGTCATTGGAAGACG
>JAGQPK010001020.1 GCA_020426755.1 Planctomycetales bacterium | reverse complement strand
TGCGCGTCTAAGGACAGTTGAGAGTCGATTGCGGGAGGGGGGACGTCGCAGATCTAAACTGAGTGCCATTAGGCTAACGCCTTTCGGCGTACTAACTCACGATCTGCCCCGGCGCCGATTCACCAAACACCGAAAACCGCGGCTTGCGCCTTTCGGCGAACTAGCGTTCGTCGGCGAACGAGCCCCGCCGATTACCTTGCCTAGTAACCGCAGTCGCTTCGTGACGTTAACTCAACCCCAGCGCCCCCTATCCCGACGTCGGACGGCACTAGTCCACCAATCGAACTCGCCCAAAAATCCCCTGTTCCACCGTTTACATTTCTGGCATGGCGCATCATCCCGCTTATAATCGAGCCACCTGAGAATTCCCAGTCGAATCGCCAACCAATTGCGTTCGGCATGATCCCCCCGCCCCATTTGCTGATCCGTGATTCATGCCGCTTCAACTTATCCAAACTGCAATGCACCGCTACTGCTATTCGCACGTGATCTGCACTGGGGCAATGGTTGTTTTCACGTTGTGCACGTCCGTAGTCCAGCTGCACGCCGCCGAACCCCAAGTTGATTTCAACCAACAAGTGCGTCCCTTGTTATCGAATCGTTGCTTTCGCTGCCACGGCCCCGATGCGGCGGATCGACAAGGCGGTGGCGAAGGTGGCTTGCGGCTCGACACAGCAACCGGTGCCGGCGAAGATCTCGGCGGATATCGCGCCATCGTCGCCGGAGATCCAGACGCCAGCGAACTAATCACTCGAATCACGCATGACGATCCGGATTTGCGCATGCCGCCGACGGATCATGGTGCGAAACTTAGCGAGCAAGAGGTCGCCCTGCTGCGACGCTGGATTCAACAGGGCGCCCACTACAAGGCCCATTGGTCTTACCAGCCGCTAAGTCGTCCGACGTTACCAACCGTACAGCACAAAAGTTGGCCGCGAACGGCATACGACCACTTCACGCTTGCTGCGATGGAACAGCGCCGTCTGCAGCCGCAGGAAACAGCCGACCGAGCAACCCTGGCGCGCCGCGTGGCACTTGATTTAACTGGCTTGCCTCCCTCCATCGAGGAGGCGCAACGGTTTCTGAACGACAGCCGTCCCGACGCCTACGAACAACTCGTCGATCGCTTGTTGAGCAGTCCGGAGTTCGGCGAACATTGGGCTCGCATGTGGCTAGATCTGGCCCGCTACGCCGACTCGTCAGGATACGCCGACGATCCGCCGCGGAAGATTTGGCTTTACCGTGACTACGTGATTCAAGCGTTGAATGATGACAAGCCGTTCGACCAATTTACGATTGAACAGCTGGCCGGCGACTTGCTGCCCAGCCCGTCTAATGAGCAACTTATCGCAACGGCATTTCATCGCAATACATTAACCAACAATGAAGGCGGCACGAACGACGAAGAGTTCCGCAACGTCGCGATTGTGGATCGAGTCAACACGACGATGGCCGTCTGGATGGGCACAACGATGGCGTGTGCTCAGTGCCATTCGCACAAATACGATCCGATCACGCAACAAGATTACTTTCGCTTTTTTGCCATCTTGAACAATACCGCCGATGCCGACCGCGGCGACGAGTCACCGGTGTTAGAACTTTACACGCAGGAACAGCAAGCGGCCCGCGCCACATTGAGCCAAACGATCGAGCGTTTGCAGGCCCAGGAGCAAACCGAATCCGTCGCTGCTGAACTGAAGGCGACGCAAGAACAACTGCAAGCCATCAAGCCGAATACGGTGCCGATCCAGCGTGAACTAGGCGACGACCAACGGCGTGTAACTAAGATCCAACGACGCGGTAATTATTTAGACGTTACGGAAGAAGTCAGTCCCGGCTTACCCGCCGCTTTCCATCCGCTCGATCCAGCAGATCAGCCGAACCGCTTAGGGTTGGCCCATTGGTTGGTTGCTCCCGACAATCCGTTAACCGCGCGCGTCATGGCCAATCGCTGTTGGGAACAACTGTTCGGAGCCGGACTCGTATCCACCAGCGAAGATTTTGGTTCGCAAGGCGAACTGCCGTCGCATCCGGAACTGTTGGACTGGATGGCGAGCGACCTAGTCGGCTCCGGCTGGGATCTTAAAGCGTTGCTACGACGACTTGTTCTGTCAGCGACCTACCGGCAGACGTCGCGTATTGATGCCGAGCAAGCCGGTCAGGATACAGAGAATCGTTGGCTCGCACGCGGCCCACGGTTTCGCATGACGGGCGAAATGGCTCGTGA
>JAGQPK010000101.1 GCA_020426755.1 Planctomycetales bacterium | reverse complement strand
AACAATCGCTACGCGATGCAGACCAAACGACGGGTGCGTATTCCGTAATCGCAAATCTTGACACCAGATTCAACGGGCCAGCAAGAGCGACTTCATTCCATTGAAGTGTTATCGATATTCAACATTCCGTATTCAGCTCACTACCGCTTCATTCGGCTCCGAATTGTTGGATGCCGCCGGGCTCATTCCGTTGTGCTGATCAACCACCAATCGTCGTAGAGCTTCGAATAGCCGGTCGGGCTGGATCGGCTTCGTGATAAAATCGTCCATCCCTGCGTCTCGGCACCGGTCTTCGAATCCACTCAAGGCATGGGCCGTCATGGCGATCACCGGAGTGCGGCGCCCTTCTTTCGCTTCGATTTCACGAATATGACGCGTGGCTTGAATGCCGTCCATCAGCGGCATTTCCAGATCCATCAGCACGATGTCATAGTGCTTCTCGCGCCAAGCAGAGACCGCATCGCGTCCGTTGTCGACCACATCAACTAAGTGCCCCTGCAATTCCAGTAGACCCGTCGCCACCATTTGATTGATCTCGCCATCCTCCGCCAGCAAGATCTCCAACGGCCGAAGCGATGGCTGAGTCGTGGCCGGAATGACGACGTCGTCGTCCTGCAATGCTTCAAGCGATTGCGGCAACATCAGCCTGGCAGCATCAAGCATGAGCGTACGCGCCACCGGCTTCGTCATGCAGTGCACATGCGAAAGCATTGCACAGTGCTCCATGTTTGCGTCCTTGACGGCGGGTACCATCAACAGCACATGCTTCGCGTTCCAACGTTCGTCTTCACGCATGGCCGCCACAAGCGTCCATCCCTCGCCACCGTATGACTGTCCGTCGACAACGATGCCATCGAACGGGTCTTCGTCCAGTTCGCCGTGCTCTAGTTCTGCGAGTGCTTCGAATTGCGAATCAACGGCGACGATGCGGGCACCGTGTCCCTGCAACCATTCAGCATGTACCGATCGGCGACGGTGGTTCTGATCGACGATTAGAAGACGCAAATCGTTTAGGTCATTTGCGTCCTCTGTATGAGTTCCTGCGGGCACCTTGAAGGAAGCCGTGAAGTGGAACGTGCTGCCCAAACCGACTTCGCTCTCGACCCAGATTTCACCGTCCATCATCCGGACAAGCTGAGATGAGATTGATAGTCCCAGGCCCGTGCCACCAAATCGGCGTGTGGTTGAGGAGTCGACTTGTTGGAACGACTCGAAGATGCGGTTAATCTTCTCCGCCGGAATACCAATGCCGGTGTCTTGCACTGCGAAATGCAGCGACACACCGTCTTCGCGTGCATCGAGCATCACAACATGCACGAATACCTCACCTTGCTCGGTAAACTTAATTGCGTTGCCCACAAGATTGACAATGATCTGGCGTACGCGACCGGGGTCGCCAACCAATCGATGTGGCACGGCGGATTGAATGTAGTGAATCAGTTCGATTTTCTTTTCGGCTGCCGTTCCGGCGGCGACTTGCAGTGCCCCGCTGACGACATCGGCCAGATTGAATTCGATCTGCTCTAGCTCCAACTTGCCGGCCTCGATCTTGGAAAAATCCAGCACATCGTTGATCAGACGGAGCAGCGAGTCGGCGGAGTACCGGACGACTTCCAAGTACCCCCGTTGTTGTTTGGTCAGTGGAGTGGTCATTGCCAACTCGGTCATGCCGATCACGCCATTCATGGGCGTGCGGATCTCGTGACTGACCATCGCCAAAAACTGACTCTTGGCTTCGTTGGCCGCCTCCGCTGCATCTTTGGCAGAACGCAATTCCATCTGTGCAGAGCGGAGTTCGGCCGCGGTGCGTTCCAGCTCTTGATTCGAGATCGCCAATTGTTGCGCGCGGGCTTCGGCAGCAGCCGTCCGTTCAGCGACGCGCTGTTCCAGGCTTTCATTCAAGCGATGCAACTGCTGGAAACCGTCGGCGTTTTCCAAAGCGGCGCCCGCGAGAGTCGCTACGAAGCCCGCCAGTCGCTCCTCATCGTCGCCAAAGTAGCCACTTACTTGGCCTTGCGTGACATACAAGCACGCTTTCGGTTTTCCACGGACATAAATCGGCGCGCAAACCACGGAGAGCTCATTGGCGAACACATCGCTGCTCGTTTGATTGGTCGTCTCCTCGGTGAAGGAGAAGCCCCGTCCCATTTGAATGGCTTCTAGAACCATCGAGCGCCGGTAACGCAAGTCCAGATCGCCGGCGACGGGCTCCAATTCGAACGTATCCTCGCCGGCGATTTCACCGGTGGGATTCATCCTTAAGATCAAGCATCGTTCACCGCGCAGCAGCTTAAGTGAAGCTTCATGCACCTCGTGGAAGACATTCTCTTCTGACAGGGCCGAAGCAATCCGCCGTCCGGTCTCCAGCACGTTCTCGAATCGATCGGCCAGTGACAGCGTGGACTCTTCCATCGAGCTGCTGTCTAAATTGTGCAATTCAAGCGGCAGCTCGAGTTGCCGCATTTTCGCTTCCGCTTGTTCGCGGGCCGGTCCTCCATCGGGCCAATCGTAGATGGCTGCCAATCGCCCGTAGGCTTGCAGTGACAGTGCCGTTTCGTACTGCGCACCTTGGTCTTCTGCGGTGCGTTTACTGCGTTGCAACCAACGTTTTGCTGAGCGAGGATTGCCACTCAGGGCCGCCACATAGCCCAATTCTCGCTGTATCTGTGGTAGATCATTGGGATAGCGTTTGGCCATCTGCAAGGCATCGTCTGCCGCGCGACGTGCCTTCCAAAGCGTTACTTGGCGTTGCTGAGGTTGAAACGCCGGACAGAATTCGAGCATCTTGCGGAGGCAAGTCAACCTCCAGGCATACATCGGCGCGACATACGCGTTGCAGATGCCGGCCTTCTTGATCATGCTGATGCCGCGTTCGATCGCTTCCAGGGCTGCGTCGAATTGTTCGCGATGCAGGAGCACTACTGTTTCGGCCAATAGCAACTGAGCGATGCTTTGCGGATCGCGTCGCCCTCGCTGTTGTTGTTCGGTGACTAACTCACGCGGCAAACGACCGTGCGCGGCTCGCGCCCAAACGCTCAAGCTGGTCGCCGCTGCTTGTTGATCTCCCAGTTCTCGTCCGGTCTCGTGGATCGCGCGCGCCTCTTCGACCGCCTCGCGCAAGTCGCCGCGGCGATAGAGCGCGATGGCAACCTGATTCTGTGCGATGTGAACATCCCACAAATCGCCCGCTCGTTGCAGCAGTCGCACGGCTTCGCGCCCGCGTTCAATCGCTTCACGAAACCGCCCCGCAGCGTATTGTGCAACGCTGTAGCAATAGAGAGATTGGCCTTGGCCCCAAAGGTCGCCAAGCTGCTCGCGAACTTTAAGTGACTTCTTGACCCAGTGGAGACCGCGTTGCTGTAGCCCCACGAGCGTCATGACCGGCGCGTGTTCGGCGTACACTTGTGCGAGTTCGAGCGTCGGCTGGTATCGCTCACTGCGGTTCATGCAGCGCAGGTGCGACCAGAGAACGTGAGCGGTGCTGCGGGCAAACCAATAGGCGTGCGCCAGACGACTGTAGAGCATCCAACTCAAACGTTCTTCAGCCGTCGGTTCGCTCTTTCGCCGTCCCACGAAGAGCGACGGAAAGAATGTGTGCGACGACTGGGCCAGGACTTCGCATCCTGCGAACATTATGACAGCAGGATAGCTGCGGGGCACGCGTCGCCGCAATAAACGTAGCGCGCCTTCGAACGACTTGATGGCAGTTTCGACATCGCCCCGCTTCAGTGCCAACTCGCCGAGCCGCCCCAAGCTCTTGGCTTGAGCGAGCGATCCTTCGGCCAACAGCGTCGCACGCTCGAACAGGGCCGCAGCTTCATCGTAGTCGCCGCGCGCCATCATCACGTCGCCCAAGCCTTCGGCAATCAAGAATCGCACCGAAGTGGATGCTTGCAGCGAACCACGTTGCGCGATTCGATATTGCTGTTCGGCAATCTCCAAGGCATGACGCTGTCTGGCTTCGGTGGCCGCTTTGAGCGCATAGTCGAGTGCCATTTCGCTCTTCCCGGCGGCGTCAAAATGGTACGCCAGCTCGAAATGTGATTCGGGCGACTCGGCCTGCAATCTCAAGGCCGCTTGATAATGAAGTTTGCGCCGCTGAGCCGTCGACAATCGCTCCAACAGCGTGGTACGAATTCGGTCATGCACAAAGACACACAGGGATCCGTCCGGTCGAACCCACAGCAGATGTCGGCTGCGCGCTTCGTCCAGCGCTGCGATCGCTTCTTCCGTGGGGTGTCCGACTAAATCGGCCGCCAAACGCAAACTGAATTCCTTCCCCAGGACCGCGCCGACCGTCAGCAATTCGGCAACTCGGTCGGGCAAGAGATTAAGGCGACACGAGAGGAATTCGGCGGCCGGCCCTGACGACTGCAGGTCATCCAACGCCATCGGTTCGACGCGCCATCCCTCGGGTTCGCGCACGAGAGCTTTGGATTCAACAAGTCCGCGTAAGACGGCGGCCGTCATGAACGGACTGCCGTGAGAAAGATTGTGAACGATTTCGACCGCTTCTTCGGGCAATGGGCCCGCCATGGATTCGGCGAGCAACCGCACGTCACGCAGGTCCAGTGCCGGCAGTTTTAAATGGAGCAGCGGTTTGATCCTTCGGAGCAGCGAATCATGATCGACTTCTTCGCTACGATAGGCGACGACAATAACCAGGTGCCGCCCTTCGTCCACTTGCTGACTCAATCCGGCGTACCAGCGTACGAGAAACTTGATGGCGACCTCGTCCATCCATTGCCCGTCATCCAGCAGGACCAGAGCCGGGCGTGCGGGACTTCCCAGCGCGTCCATCAACTTGGCTAAGGCCGCAACGGTGCGCGAGTCACCAAACGAATCGGTGTCGTCGGTGCCTTCGTCGGCACCCAAGATTTCGGACAACTCGGGACGCAGCGCCACAATTGCCGAAGCATGCTCATTCAAACGAGTGCGTAACGCACGTGCCAATTCGGGATCGGCCTCCGCTTCGGCAAGGCACTGCTTCAACACACCATCGAGGACTTCCGCCGGCCGCACGCTACCATCGTTGTTGATGTGTCCTCGCAGCACACGAAAACCTTGCCCGGCAGCTCGTTGGGCGAGTTCAGACAGCAGATGCGTCTTGCCGCCACCCGATTCGCTTTCCAAGAACACCAAGCTGCCGTTGCCCTGCTTGGCTCGGCGCAATTGACGATCGAGTAGTTCCAGTTCACGTTCACGTCCGACAAATGCCGGCTCTGTAAGGGTCCGACGTTTGTCACGACCACCTACGACGATCTTGGGCTCGGAGATTCCTTGCCGCATCGACTGTCGAAGACTACGCACGTCCGCGAGAACTGCTTCCGCCGATTGATAACGGTCGCGCGGATCCTTGCGGAGCAGGCGTTGAATCATCTCGTCCAACGCTCGCGGGACTTCGATGCCGATGCTGCGCAAGCGCGGTACGGGTGCCGTCAATTGCTTCAGCAATAGTCTGCTGATGGCTTCATCTTGAAAAGGTGGATGTCCCGCCAAGCATTCGAACAGGACAACACCTGTCGAATAAAGATCGGCGGCTGGGCCCAAATCGCGGTCAATCAGCCCTGCTTGTTCCGGTGAGAAGTAGTGGACTGCGTCGGTCACCTCATGTGATGACGTCGGCATGGCGGCGGACGCCAGTCCGAATCCAGTCAACTTGACACGCGACGATGAACCCGACGCGTCGAAGACCAGATGGTACGGATTTACCGCGCGGTGCAATGCACCCACACGATGGACATCGATCAAAGCGGCGAGCAGGCCGGACGCCACTGCCAGCGTTTCTTCTGATGTGCGAGGTCCGCGTCGAATACGATCCGCCAGCGTCTCGCCGACGATGTACGGTGTTGCGACGTACAGCCAAGCGCCGTCGACACCAAAATCGCGAGGAGGTTGAAACCAGGAGGAGCGAATGTGAAACAGCCGCCCGGCTTCATGTTCTAAACGCATTTGAGCGCCGACGGGTACGCGGTTCTGGGCCACGACCTGCACCACGACATCCGTACCGTACTGCGCATCGGTTGCTAGGAACGTGCCGCCGTCAACTCCACGGCGCAGCGTGTGCGTGATTTCGTACCGTCCCGCGATGACTTCGCCAACGAGTTCTTCAACGGTCCCCGCTCCTAAGTTCAGTTCGCGCCGGACAGATGAATCGAGGGACATGCCGTGGTTGCTCCTTGCTCGCAAAGAAGAGCGTCAAAAAAATGACGTGTGGGTTCTTGAGGTCGCGATGTCACTCGGGGTTGGCAATGAAGTTGCGGACGACATCAATTGAGCACGAGGCTCGGCCGTGGCATGAGCGCCATCCGATTGGCGTCTTGCTCCTCGATTCCGTCGAATCGTTCGCGAATCCGCACGATTTCTTCCTCGACATCGAGAAAGGCCTGTACGACATCCGGATCGAAGTGGCTACCGGAACCTTCCAGAATGATCTCTTTGGCGCGCTCGTGAGGGAACGCCGGCTTGTAGACTCGTCGAGTTGTCAGGGCGTCGTAAACATCGGCCACTGCGACGATGCGACCGCACAACGGGATATCACGGCCACTAAGCCCGCGCGGATAGCCGGAGCCGTCAAATTTTTCGTGGTGAGTCCAAGCGATGTCGCGGGCCATGCGGAGATACTTTGCATCGGGACTCGCATCGACTAAGGCGTTCAATGTTTCGGCGCCGATTGTCGCGTGGGTTTTCATGATTTCGAATTCGTCGGCCGTTAGCTTTCCCGGCTTCAGCAACACGGCATCGGGAATGCCGACTTTGCCAATATCGTGCAGCGGACTGGTCAGATAAAGGAGCTGCACATAGTCGCCACCCATCTCGTCAGCGAACGCTTCGCTCTTGGCCAGTTGCGTGGCCAAGACACGGCAGTATTCTCGCATGCGTTCCAAATGCACGCCCGTCTCCGGATCGCGCGACTCGGCCAGTTTGGCCAGGCTGAAAATCGTCATCTCGCGACTTTCCAGCGACAGTATCCGTTGCGCGACGCGGAGCCGCACATAAAGCTCATCCGCATTGAACGGCTTCGAAAGGAACTCGTCGGCTCCCGCCCCCAGCCCCTCCACGACACTATCTGGGCCACTACGGGAAGTGAGCAGGATCACGTAGATGTACCGTCCACAGAAATCTTCACGCACGCGTCGGCACAATTCGATGCCCGACATGTACGGCATTTCCCAGTCGGAAATCACGAGCCGAAAATCTTCGCGACGGAGCAACTCAAGCGCTTCCGCGCCATCGGTTGCCTTGGTCACATCCCAGCCGAATTGGAGCAGCGCATGCTCAAGCAACTCAGCTGCGATCGCGTCGTCTTCAACAACCAGAACTTTCACCGTGGCACCTCCGTCGACGCGTCCGTTGGGCGCGGCGCCCCAGTTGCGGTAATTCGATTTATTTCCTGACAAAGCTTGTCTCGTTCCTGCTGCAACTCGGCGTATCCGGATGCCATCTGAGTTTTCTCGCCCTGACGTGCGAAGAATTCCAGCTTCTTCGCGAAGCACTTGAATCGCTCGGCACCGATGTTGGCCGCGGTTCCTTTGAGTCGATGCGCCAATGCAGCTACTGCTTCTACGTCACCTTGATCCAACGCGGCCCGCAAACGCTGCAATTCGGTCGCCAGCGTCCTGTCAATTTTGCCGAGGATCTGGCCGACGAGCTGATCATTGCCCAAGCACCGATTGCGTAGTTGCTCGATTTCGAGCACAGCAACATTCATCTCGGCAGACGGGCCGGCAGCATTCGTGGGTGTGGAATCGATGTCACTAACGGTCATGCACGGCCACTTTCTAGAGTCAAGGAACCGAATCACTGAACAACGTTACTTCACGGCGGCAGAGTACAACGAAAGGGGGCCGACGTTCGTGTCGTGCAAATCAAATGTGGTTCGGGCGGTTGTAGTAACCGTGCCGCATGTTCCCGCCACAGTGGGGCGCTTTTGTGTTGGTTCAGAAACGGTTAGGATGTCGCGTTTGCGAAACCAAGTGGGGCGTGAACGTCGCCGCCCTCCTGCCCGTATCCCTACCTTCCTACCCATTCAAGGATTTTCCCATGAGCCAACGCGCCGTGGTGAACTACGGTCCCGAACCCCACAGTGTTGAATTGCGCGACATCGACGATCCGACGCCAGGTGCCGACGATGTCATCATGGAAGTCCAGGCAGTCGGTGTTTGCGGCAGCGATTTGCATATGTGGACGGGTCATCAAAGTTGGACCGTCGAATACCCGATGGTGCTGGGCCACGAGTTTTCGGGAATCATCCGTCAAGTCGGCAGCAATGTCACTGACTGGCAAGTCGGCGATCGTGTTGTCAGCGAGACCCATGCACGGGTGAACATGAATAGCCCGATGTCGCGCCGAGGGCTGTACAATTTGGATCCCAACCGCGGCGGCTATGGGGCCGCCGTCAACGGCGCCATGACGCGAATAGTCAAAGTCCCGTCACGAATCTTGCACCGTATGCCCGACAGTTTGTCGTTTGAAGTTGCTGCGTTAACCGAACCGTGTTGCGTGGCTTTCAACGCCACCGTGCTGAATGGAAGTATCACGCCAGGCGACCGCGTCGTCGTACTAGGCCCGGGGCCAATCGGCATTCTCTCTGCCGCCATGGCGCGTCTATGCGGAGCCGAGGTTGCCGTCGTCGGTTTGGAACGTGATCGCGAACGTTTGGCGGTGACGGAACAGTACGGTTGTGAGACGCTAACGAGCGGCGTGGAGGACTGGGCGCGCGAGGTTGACGGGCTAGGAGCCGACGGCGTCATCGATGCCACGGGTGTGTCAGTCGCGTTGCAAATGGCGATGAATATCGTGCGCCCTGCCGGCTGGATTTCCAAAGTCGGTTGGGGGCCGCAGCCACTCAACTTCTCGCTCGATCCGCTCGTGCAAAAGAACATCCGCCTGCAAGGCAGCTTCAGTCACAATTGGCCAATCTGGGAGCGAATCATCCGGTTACTATCAACCGGCCAACTCGACGTTCGTCCCATCATCGGCGGTCGTTGGCAGCTAGAACAATGGCACGATGCGTTTGAAACAATGCACAGCGGCA
The DNA here is from genome assembly GCA_020426755.1 of Planctomycetales bacterium. Classification (GTDB taxonomy): domain Bacteria; phylum Planctomycetota; class Planctomycetia; order Pirellulales; family Pirellulaceae; genus JAGQPK01. The sequence continues at coordinate 2,383 of JAGQPK010000101.1, read as the reverse complement.
AGATTGTCAAAGCCGTGTTGACGCCGAATGCCCGCTAACCTTTGATCAGGGAGCGCAGGACGCGCAAGTTGATCACGTCCCAGTTCTCACCGTTCTCTTCGCCTTTCTCGGTCTCCAAATACATGGGGACGTTGGCAAAGTCAGCGTCGTTCAGCAAACGCCTGAACGGCGCCAGGCCCATCTCGCCCCGACCGATGTGTTCGTGTCGATCTTTGCGCGATCCGAACGGCGTCGCACTATCGTTCAAGTGGATGGCACGCACGGCGGCCCGCCCGACAGTCTTTTCTAGTTGAGCGGTCGTTCGCCGATATTCGGCAGCCGATTCGAGAGGATAGCCGGCGGAGAATGCATGGCACGTATCAATGCACACGGCGAACCGATTCGGCTGCTGCGTACCGGACAACATTTCAGCCAAGTGTTCGAAGCGATAGCCGAGCGTACTGCCCTGCCCCGAGGTGTTTTCCAAGAGACACACGACGTGATCACCACGCGTCTGTCGCTCGGCTTCATTCAGCGCTTGAACCACGCGTTGAATACCCAACTCCTCGGAACTTGTCGTAAAGGCCCCCGGGTGGACAACCAGCATCCGAATGCCTAGTCGTTCAGCGCGACGCAACTCGACGACCAGCGCGTCGATTGACTTCTTCCACAGCGCATCGTCGGGCGAGGCGAGATTAATCAAGTACGACGCGTGAACCAGCGGATCACTAATCTGAAGTTCGTCCAGCGCTGCCTGAAAACGCGCGACATCCTCGTCGGTAATTACCGAACTTCCCCCCGCGCGTGGCGCACGTGTCGCTTGCCCGCGACGCTTTACAGGCTTCGCCGACGGTAAGGTAGCCGAAACGTCGCGTTCAACGGGCCACTGACGAGGCGGCGTCGTAAAGATCTGGACCACTTCACAGCTTGCCTGATTGGCAGCATCGACGGCTTTGTGATAGCCGCCTGCAATCGACATGTGGGAACCAAGGCGAGGCAAGTTCATCTACCGAGTGTGTTGGGCTGAAAGACGGACGGGTTGGCCATCGCCGCTATTCGACGGGTTCCAACTCCGTCTGATAGTACTCAAGAGCTTCCAATGGATTGAGATTGAACAGCGCCCGTCCTTCAGTCATCCAATCCGACTCGCGAAAGCGAAACACTGCGGTGGCTGCCTTTTGATTGGCGACGGCCTCAACATGCTCCATGCCACCGCCTTCGATGGCGCGAAACTGGATCGCGACACCGACGAGTGCGGTGAGTTCACCTGTGCGGCGATCTTTGGCAAAACGCACATTATCCTCGAAATCGCAGTCAATCCATTCGAGACCCCGCGGGGTACCACGCGAATTTGCGATTTGCAGGAACTTGGCCTCGAGCCATTCGCGACGGCGTGAGAAAGCTGAACGTCGCTCGACCAATGTCAACAACTCACGGCGTAGCCGAACTTGCTGACCGATCCAGCGCAAACAAGCAGCCAACACGATACCAATCAGTGCAATTCCGAATCCGACGCGAAACATCGTTGTAATTCCGATCCGCACTGCCAGCGCTGCGTTTCGTCCATCATTCTGATCAAGGCGAGTTAGCCACCACAAAGTTTCGCGGCATCAAGCTCTCAATCAAACGTTTTAGCTGAAGCGCAGCACTCGTGTCGCGCAATTTTACTCATTCAACAATTTCCGCAAAACGGTCTGCAGAATTCCGCCGTTTCGATAGTAATCCATTTCCACAGGAGTATCGATGCGAATGTCGGTAGCGATTTGTTTTTGCGTGCCGTCCGGAGCCGTCGCGACCACCGTCACCGTACCGCGGGGCTGCAGTTCAGCGGACAGTTCAATGTCGAAGGTCTCTTCACCGGTCAATCCGAGCGTCTGCCACGTATCGCCTTCCTTGAATTGTAGCGGCAGGATTCCCATGCCGACCAAGTTGCTCCGATGGATCCGTTCGTAGCTGGCCGCAATTACGGCGCGAACACCGAGTAGCTGCGTGCCCTTGGCGGCCCAGTCGCGGCTGCTGCCCGTGCCGTATTCAAGTCCGGCAATCACAATCAGCGGCACGCCTTCCGACTTATATTTCATCGCCGCGTCGTAAATCGACAGGCATTCACCATCCGGCAGATGTCGCGTTACACCGCCCTCGGTCCCAGGCGCCATTTGATTGCGAATCCGGATGTTGGCGAAGGTGCCGCGCACCATGACGCGGTCATTGCCACGACGAGCGCCATAGCTATTGAAATCGGTGGGCGACACGCCGCGGTCGATCAAGTAGCGGCCAGCCGGCCCATCTTGAGCGATCGAACCGGCCGGCGAGATATGGTCTGTCGTGACCGAATCACCTAAGAGCGCCAGCACTCGGGCAGCACGAATCGACTGGACTGGCGCGGGCTCGACTGGCAAATCAA
>JAGQPK010001019.1 GCA_020426755.1 Planctomycetales bacterium | reverse complement strand
TCAAGGGATACATTGTTTAATTGACAGATTGGAATCGTTTGCGTAGCCTGCTCTTTATGTCCTTACTTCGGTGGATCGTCTTGTCACTTGATGGGGTGCTGTAGACTGCTTAACTTCACAAGCGATGCTGCCCGCTTTCCTGGGTTCCTAATGAAGGGAGACTGACGGTGAATCGACGAACGAAAACCGTGTTGGGCGCAACGGCCGCCGTAGTCGTGATCACGGCGACTGCTTTAAGAGCCGCTGAGAAGAACGGCGAATCCGCGTGGGGCAAAGTTGTCGGTGCGGTGGCGCGGGCCTTTTTCGGCGGCCAAGAGCAGCAACCTCAAGCGGCAGAACTACAAGAAGTAGAAGAACAAAAGGTCGCGGCCGAGTGGCTCGGAAGCCAGTCGCGTCCGAGCATTCCCGCGCCGATGCTGAACACGAGTCATGCACAGGTCCGTACCTTGAAGCTGCTTGGCGATCACAACGAACGACTGGCAAGTTTTTGTCTCAATCAACAAGGTGACATCGTTGCCCTGCTCTCTCCCGCTTCCGCGGCTCACGTACCAGTCGCGGAACCCGTAGAATCCGGGCCGCCGGTCACTCAATCGGAAGTGCGTGTCATCAACTCAAAAGGTGAAGAACAAAGTCGATTCAGTGTCGATTTCGTGGCCACGACGGTGAATGTTTCACCCGATGGGCATATCTACGTCGGTGGTCAAGGCGTGATCGCGAAATACGACGCGCAGGGCCAACAGCTTGTACGTCGACCAGCGCCGCACTTGGACGGATTATCTTTCAACGAGGAAGCACTGGCAGAACGTGCCAAAGCATCGCTGGCCGAAACCGCCAAGATGCTCGAAGACTCTCTGGCAGAGATGAAGCAGAAGTACGAATCGACGCCGGAAGAGGAATTGCCACCGGTCGAGCGTTCGATGAAGAAGAACTTCGATCGCTACGAGGAAATGTATGCTCGTCAGATTGAACAATACTCCAATCCGACAGATGCACTCATCGAACAGACGATCACGCAACTCACATCACGCAAGAATACGATCAATGCCATCTCAGCTAACGATCAGTACGTGTTCGTCACTTGCCCGGCCTCGAAGGGATATGGCTTCACCGTTTGGCGCACCGACACATCTTTGGAGAACGGCCAATTGATTGTCGAGGGCTTGCGTGGCTGCTGTGGACAGATGGACGTGCAATGCTGCGGCGAGAACCTGTTTGTCGCTGAGAACTCGCGCTATCGTGTTGTTCAATATGACGCAGACGGTGAACAAGTCGCCAAATTCGGCGAGCGTTCTCGCGAAGGTGATGCCGCCGGGTTCAGTGGCTGTTGCAACCCGATGAACACACGGCTCGTCGGCGACAAACTATATGTTGCCGAATCCGATGGCACAGTGAAACTGTTCAATGCGGCGGGCGAATTCCAAGAGGTACTTGGCAAAGCCGGTGTCGCGTCTGGCTGCAAAAGTTCGATTGTGGCGGCCTCCGCCGATGGTGCTACCGTCTACTATTTCGACGTCAATCAGTCGAGTATCTGCGTGCTCGAACGGCGATCCGACAAATCTTAATCGGAGGTTTCACATCGATGATTGCGTTGCATCGATTTTGGACGATCGTCGTGATCGGACTCTACTGCGCTGCCCTGCCACAAGCTCCGGCAGCCGAAACAACAGCCAAGTCCATTACGATGGTCGTCATGGATCCGTTGGCAAAACCCCTGTCATGTCCGTGCGTACAGGGTTACGCACAGCGCGACTACCAACAGCTTGCCGACGCACTATCTGAGCGGCTCGGTTGTCAGGTGAAATGGGTTGCCAACGAGTCGTTGACTGCTGCGATGAAAAAGCAGACTGGCGGCCAAGCGGATCTAGTTATCGGCAAGTACTCGGTCATCATGTTCGATGCCAAACGAGCCAACGTCGATCTGCGTCCCGTGGCAACGTTAACAGGAAAAGATGGCACGACAACCATGACCGGTTTAGTTGTCGTGCCTACAGCAGATCCGGCTGAATCCGTGGCCGATCTCAGTGGTGTTCGTCTCGTATTCGGCACGCAGGAGTGTGACGAAAAGCACGCCGCTGCCATCACACTGCTAAAGAAGCACGGAATCCAAGTGCCAGACGATCTGGAAACGTCTCAAGCGTGCAGTGAAGGGGCTATTTCGATTCTTGAGGAAGCGGCCCAAGGACAACGGGGTGCGGCCGTCATCAGCAGCTACGCTCGGCCGCTGCTCGAAGGCT
>JAGQPK010001018.1 GCA_020426755.1 Planctomycetales bacterium | reverse complement strand
TAGCCATCGCCTGAAACGCGGCAATATACTCTGGGCGGCAGTCTGGGTAGCCGCTGTAGTCCAAGGCATTGACGCCAATAAAGATGTCGCTGGCGTCTAGAACCTCGGCCCAGGCAAGTGCGAACGACAGGAAGATCGTGTTCCGCGCCGGCACATAGGTGATAGGAATCGTCCCGCCGATGTCGTCGACCGAGTCGCTCTTGGGCACGGCCAATTCATCGGTCAGCGCCGAACCGCCGAAGGTGCGTAGGTCGATATCGACGACGACGTGGCGATCAACCCCGTGCCGCGTTGCGATCCGGCGGGCCAAACCGACCTCTAATTCATGCCGCTGTCCGTAGCGGAACGTCATCGCACAGGCGTCGTACCCTGCCGCCTGAGCAATCGCTAGCGTCGTCGTGGAATCCAATCCGCCGCTCAACAAAACGACCGCGCGACCTGGCATTGTTATCAACCACGCTCCAATTCAAGTACGTTCGGATCACGCTGGGGCAGTCAGCTCGCCAACGTCCCATCACCGGAAAAACGCAGTTTAGCGGTGACCAAGCAGTACGAGCAAGTTGGGCGACGGGCCCCGTGCATCGTTACATTCGTCAAACTCGGTTCAAGTCACCCACTTAACCATGCCGAAACGGAAGAGGAGTCGAGCTTCAATCTATTGACAAGAAGCGGATAGAAAACGAATCGCCAAATTTGGCGACTGCGAGGCAACGATGCGGCATCTGTTCCTGCGATTCGGTTGGCTGGTCTTGATCAGCGCCAGTGGCTGCGCGATGTGCGCCAGCCCTTACGACTGCACGTATGTCTCGTACGGCGGGATACGTGAACGAGTCGACATGGTCCACGGCCGCGTCGGCTCGATGTATGCACCGGCCGAGGAAATCAATCACGCGACGCACACGCCAGCAGTGCTCGAAGAGAGCGTTCCGCCGGGTGACGATTCGTCAACCGATGATGCTGAGGCCACAGCTCCCGACAACGAGTCTCCACCACCAACTGAACGGCGTTCCCCAACCCACGGCCTGCCAGAGCCGCCCCAAGGGACGCTGGAACTGCCCGACATCGATGGGGGAGTCCCAGGCGATTTGCCGAACGGAAGTGATGGCGACGCGCTGGATGCCCTGCCGGATCGTGAAGCAGCGCGAATTGACAATGATTGGCAACGCAACGCCTTCTAACTGACGATGGTCGCGACGGCCATCTCGATCCGTTATTCTTGTGTCTCCTTGCAGACCACAACTCGGTCTGCAATCGCACCTCGTCACGGCGATCATGAAGCGCCGGACGTAGCCCGCATGGAGATACAAATGGCGGAATCCGAGCGTGACGCGATGTTGTCGCAGACCCAAGCACCACCGCACGGATTCACGGCAATCCTGCGACAACTCGGTCCAGGCCTGATCATTGCAGCATCGATCGTGGGCTCTGGCGAACTGATCGTCACCACATCGCTCGGTGCCAAAGTCGGCTTCACGCTGCTGTGGTTCATCATCCTCGGCTGCTTGCTGAAAGTGCTCGTGCAGATTGAGTTCGGTCGTTACGCACTGGCTCATCGCGAAACGACGTTACAGGCGTTGGACAAACTGCCCGGCCCACGGTTGAAAGTGGGCTGGCTGATCTATCTCTGGCTATTCATGTACGTCGCCACCTTCTGCCAAGTGGCTGGCATGATCGGCGCGCTCGCGGATGCCTTTCGCTTTGCCGGAGCAACCTGGAACTCGCACGCCATCTCACTCTTGATCGCCTTGAGCTGCAGTTTGCTATTGATCATCGGTAAGTACCGTATGGTCGAGCGCACATCGACGACCATGGTCGCCGCGTTCACGATCTTCACCATCTTCGCTGTAGGCGGACTCTATTGGACCGACTATCCGATCACGATGCAGGACATCATGTCCGGGCTTTCATTTCAATTGCCCCAAGATGGAAAATTCACCACCGCATTCGCCGCCTTTGGCATCATCGGCGTCGGTGCATCCGAGTTGATTTTCTATCCCTATTGGTGCCTTGAAAAAGGCTACGGCCGTTCCGTCGGTGCCAACGACGGCAGTCCGGAATGGGCTGACCGCGCGAGAGGCTGGATGCGCGTCCTGGAGGCCGATGCCTGGGTCTCGATGCTGGTCTACACCGGCGCAACAATCGCGTTCTATTTGCTCGGCGCAGCCGTACTGCATGGCAAGTCAGTTCAAATCACCAACGCTGAACTCATTCCCAGCCTCTCGCATATGTACCTC
>JAGQPK010001017.1 GCA_020426755.1 Planctomycetales bacterium | reverse complement strand
AGTCGTACCGAACTCACCCGCCTATCACGCTGGACTCGAACCGGGTGACATTCTGGTAGACGCCAACGGCTATGCACTCGACTCACGAGAAGATCTGGTCTACGCGATCAACGCCTCCCAAGGACATCTGGAGCTGAAGGTCATCGACAGCCGCACCGGTCAACTCAATTGGGTCGTCGCCCAAACCGATGCTCAGAATTCAACTCCCGTCTTCACCAACTACAGCAACCAATCCAACCGTCCCACTCGTCAAACAACGCGTCCCAGCAACACCAACAAAAACAACAGCAGCAACAACGGCCGGACAAACAAGGGTGCCAACTTGGCAAACCAGTTGTTCAAGCAGGTTGACGCCGCCGTGCAACAAGGTGTGAACGGCCGTCGCCCGCCGGTTGCTCGTCGACGCTAAACCATTCGACAAACAAGTCACGACGCTCGCCAGCCTCATACGGTCAGTTCCTGGAACTGACCGTTTTTTTGTTTCGCGACGTTCGGTGGGTCACCGCGGATACTTTCAACTCCGCTGGCTAAATCTCCACGTGCATCACACCGCCAACTTCGTCGAAGTGGCCAATCTTCAGCAGCTTGCCCGGCGCCTCTGGCAATTCGGCGACGAAAGCCGGGTCACACACTGCAATCGGAGCCGTCGACGACAACAGCAATGTCGCCACATAGGTCACGGTTAGCGACAGCGTGACGAACCAAGGGACGTTGCCGGCCGCCGTCTCCAAGAGTTCATGACGTCGAGCGCGCGACAGCTCATTTTGGAGGCAATACTGGTCGATGACATCGACTTCTTTCAAGGGCGTCGTCAATTCCAACATCTCGTCGAACGTACACCCGGACGTTCGCAACTTGCGATGAGTTTTAGCCGCACGAAGAGCAAGCTTACGGCGTTTGAATTCCAACTGAGCGTGATACATGTCCAGCGATTTTTGGCGCCTTTGTGCGAAGAAGTTGACGAATGCCCGCGGAATCGCCAAGCCCAAATTGGCAGCCGCGGCCATGGCTTGTACTGGACGGCGATAGCATGCGAGCTGGCGATATTCCGCGAATACCTCCTCTTCGATCTCCTCGATCGCTGCGGTCAAGTCTTCACGAGTCGTCAGAATCAGCTCGTTTCCCACCTCAATACAGAGTGGCTTCAAGTAGTACACGTTCGCGCCACGCTTCATGTGCGAGCTATCAAGGAATTCGTCCAGACGAGTTTGCACGCAGCGTGGCACGGTATCGGTGATTTTGTCGAAATCCGCCTGTTCGGTTACGGTAACGAAGAACCGCCCCTGCGGTAGTCGGATCGACGCCTGCTGTAAGTCGAACTCACGGACCTGCGTGAAGTTGTCGCGATGTTCGTCCAGCACGGTTTGCCAGCGTTCGTCGCGGGAAGCGAAGAAGCCCGAGTCCCGCACCATCGTTTCCGCCATCGAGCGACTGGCATCTTTCGGCGGCACCCAAATCGGATCGCCAACCCAAGTACCGAAAAGCTCCAGCTCTTGTTGCAGCGTAAATGGCTTGGCGCCGCCTGGGCTGACGCGAGACGGTTTCACACGACGCTGCGTAGTTGGTTCGGCAATAGGGCGTTGAATTACTTTGGGCACGTTACTTCTCCTCAAGTGGCCTAAGAACCGTCCGGAGGCCGACAGCTTCGCATGCCGTCGAACATCCACGAAGAATAACGCGTTGGATGTAAATTCGCTTCCTGGATCGCTGTATTGGTGCGAATCGCTGTGGGCAGCAGGCTGAATGCGTACGGCCGAGTTGAATTAACAGATGGTGGACTGCGCGTAGGTGTCGTTGTCCCTTAGCCGCAGGCAAGGTCGTTCTGCACGTCCTCGTTAATGAACGACGAGACGGTCTTAGAAACTTTTCTCGAATTCCATGTCCCCTGCTGGTGCCGGCATCCGCCTAGCCATATGTCAGCGGGAGCACGATGACTCCTGGACAGCCAACAAACGCCCCCCGACGAACACGGGACCTGAACGATGAAGACCACCTGCCGCCTGATCGCCGCCGTCGCCGCCATCCTGATCGCCAGCCATGCAGCTCAAGCTCAACAACCGGCGTGCACCTTCCCCCCCTACACACTGCCGTTCAACCCAGGTCCGGCTCCCGCACCGGCTCCCAGCTACTTCCTCGGCGTTTACACTTCCACGGTGCCCGTCGAGATGGGTGGTCAGCAGCCGCCGGCCAGCAATGGAGGAATACAGGTCCGCGTCGTGCCGGGCTATGGCCAGACC
>JAGQPK010001016.1 GCA_020426755.1 Planctomycetales bacterium | reverse complement strand
CGGTCAACGCCTTGAAGTCCTTGATCGACGGTTGTTGTGAGCCCTTTCGTGACAACACCGCCGGCGCGGCCCCGCGTGAAGGTGGACTGCTTACCGGCAATGATCCCTTCGGCTTGTTCTTCCAGGGAGTAGAGCCGCTCCGACTTTGCACTCAGGTTGAATCGTTCCTGACCGACGACAGCTTCCTGAGTGCGATCAGTCAGAGGCACGCCCGCTACCGATTGCCGAATCGCATCAAGCGCGGTTTGCGATTGCCGTTGTGCTGCCTCGTTGGCCTCTACGGGAACGGCTTCCACGGCACGGCCCCAATAACGTTCACTTGCATCATCTCCGCCGGGCGCAGCTTCCGTGAATGCAATACCCGAGCCGCCGTTGAGGCCGTCTTGTACTCGGTAACCAGTTGCGATGCGGTTCGAGGCGCGATTTGACAACAGTGTGTTACCGGTCAGAAAGACTGCCGCCACCAACAACGCTGCTGCTGAAGTAATGCCCCACAGCAACCGCCTGTTAGCAAACGCACGTGGCTTGGCTGCGTGCGTTTGTTCCAGAGGCAGGTGATTCACGCTGGGCGGCTCAGGCGTTATCTCCAACGTTTCCAGCAACTTGGATCGCAGCTTGTCCGGCAAACGCCACTCATCATCCTTGCTCTGTGAATCGTCTGCCGTGCCCACTTCTGCTAGCAAGCCGTGTACTTCCTGAATCTCTTGCAGAAACGCGGCCAGTTCAGGACGATCCGCTACAAGCTGTAGAAGTTCATCACGCTCGAAATCGGAGACTTCGCCAAGGGCTAGCGCCACCAGACGGGCTTCCAGTTGAACGTCGATAGATGAGCGATTTTCGTCGTTCATGAATTCTCATCGATCCCGAGCGGTCGCAGTTTGCTGGCCAGCTCTTTCAAGATGTGGTGCAGCCGATAGCCCACGTTGCCGACACTCAGGCCGGTCCGTTCACTGATTTCACGATATTTGAGATCTTCAAAATATTTGAGCTTCACCAGTTGCTGATCGGCCTCATCCAACTCAGCAACCATGCCACGAATAGCCGCTAACATTTCTGTTCGCTGGACAAGTTGTTCCGGGCAATCGCCTTCCGCCACGGCTGTGGACGCGTCATTCACGTCGTTTGTTTCTCGCCGATTGTCGCGAAGAAAGTTGAATGCGCGATTCCGCACAGCGCGAAACAGCCAGGCGCGGGGCGCATCGACTTCTTTCCAGCGAGCATGCAATTGAAGAAAGACTTCCTGCACGATTTCCTCCGCAACTTCGCGACGCCCGACCAGCGAGTAGGCATAACGCAGCAGCGCCGATTCCTCTTGGTCAAACAGTTGGCGCAGTGCGAGATTACTCGCACCCTGATCGCCGGACGGTTTGGCTCGGGGCGTCGGATTCAACATCAAACTCGTTCGCTGCGGCTGGCAGGCTAAGGACGGAAATAACGTAGTCCTGCAGAGATGACCCGCCCAGCCTCGGATGCTTAGGCGAATTCTACGCTTTTGCGCAAAGAAGTTGGCAGCAAGAGGACCCGACCGATCCGACCGATGAGTCGGATCAGTCAGATCAGCCGGATCAATCAGATCTTAGAACCGTAGAATGGCCGCGAGCGGCGTGTTGGTAGGGATGTTGACCAGCGACATCTCCCAGATTTCGCCACCATGTCTGATCGTTTGCACTGCGGCGAGATCGACCAAGTCGTCGTCAGTGGCATGTCCAGAAACTAAGACGTGGCACGACGTGGGACTTACTTCGCCATACAGTTCAGCCTTGACGTCATAGAAGAGGGTATCGATCCGTCCTTCGAATGCCGCGGCGACGATCTCCTCTGGATTTTTTGTGACGCGTGGTCCGCCCAACCGATCGGCGTATCTTTCTGCGGCGTCGTGCGCACGGATTTCGCACCGCGGCATCATCGCATGTCGGGCGCGGTCGCAAACGTCCTGGTCGCTCGTATAGTCGTGGTTGCCCGGAACCGTTACGTCGACGAGTTCTGGGTATTTGTTCACACTGCGGTAAATAGTCGTCAGCGAGTCGACTCCTGCCAGCATCAGTGGCCGACCGGTGCGACTAACGAAATCGGTCACGGCCTGTTCTACATCGGTACAGAACGCGGTCTGGTCGTGCTTGGCCGCGTCCGGTCCGCCGCCTTGTCCATGAAATACGGCCGCTTGCTTGCCCGTGTAGCCTCGTGATCCCGAGTGAACTTGCGAGCCCGGCTGCACCTCGGCATAGCTCAATGCCGCTG
>JAGQPK010001015.1 GCA_020426755.1 Planctomycetales bacterium | reverse complement strand
GGCCAAGCGAGCGGTGACGGGGCGTGCGCGTTGACTGCCGCTCAAACGCAGCCCGGCATCATAGAAGATCTCGCTCTCGTCATAGATCAGCGTCGCACCGACACGGTCGTTACTCATTAGTTGAGTGCGACTATGCATGTAGTCCGAGTCACTTTTCGTGATGATCAATCGCAAGTTATGCAGACCGGTATCGGACGCCAACCCGTCATCGACTTGGAACATCGCCCGCGAATCCACACCATCACGTGGGAATGTCGTCGCGTTGCCTTGACCGTCGACACCTAAGACATAAAACTGCACCAACGTGCCTGCCGCTTGACCGGGGATCTTCGCTTGGTAGTCGTCCCCGTTGGCGGTCATCACGGTACTCTGCCAAGCTTGTCCGGCGACTGAATACCAGAGCGTAACGGCGCCCACCGAATCCACATCATTGGCCGTAACGTGCACAGTCACGTCCTGCCCCGGCGCAGGCACGGCAGGCGAATGAATGAAGTTGGCATACGTCGGACCCAAATTCGATTCCGCGCGGCTGTTCTGACGCCCCGGCGTGCCGCTTCGTTCGGGACGTGCGATCGCCGTCGTTTGGGCGAGTCGATTGAAGTACAGGCGCGAGTTCAACAGATTTGAGCCGCTCACCCACTTCGCCTTGAAGGAAATCTGATATTCCTTGCCATTGGTGATCCGCACCACGGAACCATCGTGCATCATCGTCGTTTCGACGTGATTATGCATGTGCTCGGTAGCGCCTGTGGCGACGAACTTCAAGACTTGATTCGCCGGATTGCTGGGATCGACAATCACTTGGCTGTGGCCATGATTGCCGAGCAGTCGCCATTTGGCAGCGTCAGGGCCGACGGTATCACCGTCAAATGAGCCGTTCTGCACCAGCTCGAGCGCTTCGCCATCGGGATCTTGAATCACACTAATGTCGTCCAGCAAAATGATACCGTCCGACAACAAACCTAATACCAGTTCGCTCCATTGAGTGTCCGCACCAACGCTGCTGCGTGCGACAACACCGCGATAACTGATTGTCTGCCAGCTCGAATTCGCCAACTCGTCACTGGCGGCCCACGCCAAGCCGCGTGAATTGTCAGCATTCGGATCACGCAGCTCTAACGAGGCACCAGCGCCGTCCGCAGCCGAGGGCCACTGACCATCTTGATAGTACTCAACGGAATCCGCCGGGTTGCCGATCGCATCCAACAACAATATATGATCAGTCGTATTGTTCAAACGACCGTCGTAGTCACCGAGAATGATCGACGATAGCTCGGGATACTTCGCCTTTAGCTGAGCGGTATCGTTCGTGATGACCAGGTATCCCCCTGGCGCCATGGTTGTACCGACTGGGAAAGTGTAGCTAATGGCATCATCGAATTGCCAATTGCTCAGATCAACTGTTCGATCCGATCGATTGAACAACTCAATCCATTCTTCGTCCACTTCTTGGTATTCCGACTGCGGCTCGTTCGAGCCCACGGTGTGCGGACGGAAGTGATACATGACTTCATTGATCACAATCTCATCGTGCAGATTCGCAGTATTCACGGCGTCCCAAGTCGTATTGGCGATCAACCAATCGCCAGTCGCCTCCGGGATTCGAGCTTGGTGGTCGGTCGTTACCAAAGCGCTATCCAGCACATGACGATTTGCCGGGTCGACGAGATCAACGCGATCGCCGTCGGCAAGTACATTCTCGGCGGCAGCATGAATCACCAAACGCGACTGCGGCTGCAAAACAGTATTGGCAGGGATGACTTCCCGTGCACCGTTCGGCAAGTGCAATTCCAGCAACCCAATGTTCGCTGGCGCATCACCCGCGTTGATAATCTCGGCGGTGAACGGTCCGTTCCCCGCCGCACTCAATTCATTCAGCACAATCGGCATCGCGTCGAGCGATCCGACGGTTGGCGGAGCGGTAACCGAGGTTAGCGTAGCGGCAAACAGCAAATCAACATCCGCGGCCGCCGCCTGATGCAATTCGACGGCCAACACGTTGTTGCCAACTTGCAGGCTGTCAGCCGGAATTGAAATCGACTGCAACCAGTCCGCGTCGCCAACGGCAATGGACGCCAGCGTGTTGGCATTGACGTTGCCCGCAGCCATATTGTGTCGATAGACCTCCATGCCATTCAGGTAGACGACCGCGCCGTCATCAACCAGCAAGTCAAGTGACAATGTCGTGGCACTGGGGTTTCCGTCGAAGTCGAACTCCTGGCGAAAATACGTCGTAATCG
>JAGQPK010001014.1 GCA_020426755.1 Planctomycetales bacterium | reverse complement strand
TGTACAAGACACCCCGTTGTGCGGCTTCGATATCGAAGTCGGCAGCGTGTAGCAGCTTCAGCAACAGATTCTCGACGTCTTCACCGACGTAGCCGGCTTCGGTCAAAGTCGTGGCGTCGCCGATCGCAAACGGCACGTTGAGAATCCGGGCCAACGTACGGGCCAGCAATGTCTTGCCCGAACCTGTGGGGCCAATTAGCAGGATGTTCGACTTCTCGATCTCGACATCCGAGCCTTCCCAACCCAGCGACAAACGCTTGTAGTGATTGTGAACCGCGACTGCCAACACACGCTTGGCGGCCGACTGCCCAATCACGTATTCATCGAGATGCCCCACGATTTCGCGCGGCGTTGGAATCTCGCTGAACAGTTGTTTCGTGCTGCCGCGACGACGTTGCTCCTGCTCCAGGATCGACTGGCACAGGTCGATGCATTCGCCGCAAATGTAGACGTCCCCCGGGCCTTCAACCAGCGGGCCAACGTCGCGATAGCTCTTGCGGCAGAATGAACAGAACGCATTCTTCTTGGTGGTTCCGCCACCCCGTCGATTCGACGGACCCTCTTTACCTGCGGGCATGGTTACTCCTTTCGGGCTTCACAGTGGACACTGCGACACGACGCGCAAATGTCGACCGACCTGGTTGTTTTCCCTGGTGCTGCTCGATAGGACAACCTGACCGCGTCGCCGCTGTCGTCGTTGCCTGTTGGGGCATCCTTATCCGCACAATCACCTCGAGCTCTAATACGAATCACATGCCCATGCAGTTCAGCCCGCACATCATGCGCAAACGCCGAACTGCGTTCCTTGGCATTCGAGAACCTGGCGTCACGATGATCGCAACATCGCGATCGTTACACCGTGACCTGTTCTGCTAACTCGCTTCATCACTTCGTTTTAACTCAGCCTGCATCCTCTCGGCCAAGATCGTTTTTATTGTTCGGAATTCAGAGTCGTTTAGCTCACCCCGCCCGCGGCTTTCTTCGAATTTCGTCAGCAGCGCGCTAGACGTTTCCGCGTCTTCGGAGCTATCGCGAAACCTTCGCACGATATAAATGCCAATGGTGGTGAGGATGAACAGTCCGCTAAACCCAAGCACCAACTGCGCCGTGGGAGTCCGGAGAAAAGAAATCAAATTTTCCATATCTAGCCACCAGCCCCGATACCCCAGCGCAGTCAACCTACTCTCCGGAGCTTTCCAACATTATGCACATCGGTGCCGTTGGCGTCTAGAAAGATCTCAGTGGCCCTGGGATCTCGCCGCGAAAGGTCACGAGCTCAAAATGTGCTCGTCAAGGGACGATCAACCAATTCGACTCGACAGTTCGAGTTGCTACAATGTCGCGCATGATTTCCTTCCGTTGTCCTCACTGCCATTTGGAAACGAATGTCGACGCGGCATATGCCGGACAGACCGGGCCCTGCGCCGGCTGTGGTCGTCCAGTCACCATTCCGTTGGCAGCCGAGGCTAACGAACCACCCGCAACGCGTCGACGACCAGCCGGCAAACGCAGGCTGCCGACGTGGTTCGCTTTAGTCCTCTTGGCATCCTTGGTCGGCTTGACAACCTGGATCGGCTCGATGGTCGTCCGTCCCATTTGGCAACGCGCCCGCGTGGTTTCGAAGGAGAAACGCTGCCACAGCAACATGCGCTCGATTCTCGACGCACTCAACGCATACCACTCCGTCCACGGTCGATATCCGCCTGCCTACACTGTGGACGCAGCAGGCAAGCCGATGCATAGTTGGCGGGTTTTGATTCTGCCCTATTTGGGCCCCGAGTCGGCGCTGCTCTACGAACGCCTCGACTTGATCAGCCCCTGGGACTCGCCCAGCAACTCGCGATACCACGCGCTGATTCCTGCCGAGTATAGCTGTCCGATGGACCGACCGTTCGCCCCTGGAGACACCAGCTACTGCGTCGTCTCCGGCCCCGGCTTCGCCTTCAACGGTGCACAGTCGACGCAAATGTCCGACATCACCGATCCGCCCAATTCGACAGTGCTTGTCTTTGAGGTAGGCGACTCGGGAATCAATTGGATGCAGCCCGCCGACCTGTCCCCGGAGGAACTCTTATCCGGCATCCAGCCGGCACTTCAACATTGTTGCGGTAGTCGCCATCGTAGCAACGATTGCACGGCCGGACTCGCCAACGGCAATGTCGCTACGCTGCCGGATACGACCCCACCCGACGAATTGCGTTCGCTGGCAACCATTGCTGGCAGTGAAACGACTCCAGTACCCACGC
>JAGQPK010001013.1 GCA_020426755.1 Planctomycetales bacterium | reverse complement strand
TCGTCGTCGGCGACGGCTATTCGCAAGGCACTCATTATCCGGGATTCCTGGGTAACGTCAGTACGAACTCTGCTCCGCTGGCAGTCGATTCTTCGACGGCGATGCTGCCGCCATGCGCTGCGAGAATTCGGTGAGCAATTGCCATGCCGAGCCCCGTGCCCTTGGCCTTGGTGGTGAAGAAGGGCTGAAACACTTGTCGACGGGCGCGATCATCGAGTCCTGGCCCATTGTCGATCACACGAATCTCGAGCTGGCTCGCTTCCGATTCGTCGGCCACGGGCCTTAGCCGGTTGGGTGGTCCCGGCAGTGCCCGACACGTCACGCGAATTGTTAAGGGATCCGCGCCAGCGGCCAAGCTGTTTTCGAATAGGTTGCGAAACACTTGCGTCAAGCGGAATCGATCGACGGAGGCACGAGCGGTTGCTTCCTCCACATCTTCCGAGAATTCGATCTGGCGTCCCCGCTGTTCATTTTGCAGGTGATGCCAGGCGTCGCGCCAAATGCTGGGCAGGGAACAGGTCGACCGATCCAACTGAATCGGGGCGGCGAAGCTGCGCACCTCATCGAACAAACGCGCCAGGTCATCCTGTGCTTGCTGGATTCGTCGAATCAGTTGAATTGCCTGCGCGTTCTCTTCCACTTCGAATTCAAGCAGTTCCGTGCACGAATTAATCCGCTGCAGCGCATTGCGACTTTCGTGTGCCAGCCCGGTGATCGTTTGGCCAATCGCTGCGAGACGTTCCGACTGGAGGAGCAATTCAGCGGAACGCCGTTTCTCCGTGATATCGTGCCCCACCGCCAAAACCGCGGGGGCCCGATCGAAGTCGTCTAGACGAATGATGTTCCACGCCAGCCAGCGGACACTCCCATCGCGCGAACGAATGGAGAGTTCGCAATTGCTGACAGGCAAATGACGAATCGCGTATAGCCACTCGCACCACACGGCACTCGTATCGCCATGAGCGGAAAACAGTTCCTCGTACGGCCTGCCCACGACTTCGTCACACTCATAACCGCTTAGGCGTTCGGCGAACGGGCTGAAATAGGCGACACTCAGATCATCCCGCAAGATCACAATCATGCAGGCCGCAGCCTCGACAAGATTGCGAAACTTCTGTTCGCTGCGTTGACGCTCGGCCAGTTTCTCGGTCTCCAACCGATGGTGCTCATACGAATCCTCAATGATCGCCAAGTCCAGGTCGAGCAGCTTGTTGACGGACTCAATCGTCGCCCACATCGTGTCCGGGCAATCGAGTGACTTCTGCAAGATGCGATGAATGGCCCGACGCAGCCGAGCCATCGCGGCGTTCGTGTAAACCTGATGGAGGCCGATCTTGGTGTGTCGCAGGCCAACCTGCCAGCGAGCAGCCACGTAAGCTTCGTCATACTGGCCACTGACCAGTTGCTCGAGCCATACACTCAAACTTTGTTTCAGCCGTGCAATCTGCCCAGCGCCCTCGGTCAGCACACTGGCCGTCGCCTCATGGCGGAGAATCTCCGCATAGAAATCGTCAGTCAGATCTTCCAGATGCGGCAATACGACTGCACGGATTTCCAGCACCCGGAGTCGATCCTGTTCTGTCCAATCCAGGTATCGCTGCAAGTCTCGATAGCGTTCAAAAAGTCGCTGAGGTTCCACGTCCCACGAGCTCCTATTCCAACCGATCACGCCGCAACGGATTCGCCACCGTCGTTCGGCCAGCGTCACGACCTTGGCACGGGCCCGAAACAACCGACAAAGTCCCACAAGTGTGCGGCCATACGTCCGATGTGTGTCGGTATGCGCCACCACTCGCCCCAAAAGCGCGCCGAGATATTCCTACCAGTTTAGCGAACTTGTCTGCTCCCTCGATCCTCTATTCCTCGCTCGCACAGGTCAAGTCCGGGTTGGCACATTGGTTGCATGAGAGCGATACCAGGGGGTTTCAACGAGGAAACCGGCAAAGGATTAGCTGCCATGACGACTCACACCGACGATGCCCAATCAGCGAACTTGGTCCGGCAGACGATTGACGGCAGTCAGTTGCAGGCTTGGTCACGGGCGATTGACGTGAAGTGTGAACAAGGTACGGCTACGCTCCGTGGCACGTTGCCCTCGTATTACTACAAACAACTTTTGCAGACATTGATTCGTGATCTGCCTGGAATCAAGCGAGTCGACAACTTTGTCGAAGTACGCACTAAGTAGCTCACACAACGACGCACTCAGAGAGCCCGGCTACATGCCGCCACGCTCTCGCGCCCCGACACAA
>JAGQPK010001012.1 GCA_020426755.1 Planctomycetales bacterium | reverse complement strand
GGAACACATACCTTTGACGCATTGGCGCCGATACGCTGTTACTCCACACCGATCCCGTGATATCTCAGCTGAGTGCCATTAGACTAACCCATGGTGGCGAAAGGTCGGTCACACTTTCGTTGCGGTTGCAGTATAGAGGTCGGGCTGCCATTCTTTTGCCAAATCAATGACGATGCCAGGTACTACCGGATGTCTTTTTCCGATGCGAATCGCCAGGGAGATGCCGAACCGTGTCCCTCGCTAGGGGCGCTGGATCGGGCCACGATTGAACGCTTGTTTGGCGAACATCGTGCCTACCTGTTTCGGGTGGCAAGCGCCCGACTGAACGGGAACTTAAAGCGGCGAGTCGATGCGTCAGATATTGTCCAAGAGGCACAGGCCGAAGCCTATCGGCGGATTGATGCGTTTCTCAAGGACCCGCAGGTGCCCTTGAAGATTTGGTTGCGGAAACTAATCGTCGAGCGTCTGCTGATGGCGCAGCGACAACACGTGGGAGCGGCCATGCGATCCATCAATCGCGAGGCAATCCCGGATGGCACCTCACTTGATGTGGCGAAACAGATCTTGGCCGAACAAACATCACCCAGCCAGGTCATCAGCAAGCGAGAAACGGCGGAACAAATCCGAGCTGCCTTGGACGGCCTGCGAGATGCTGACCGTGAAGTCGTCTTGCTGCATTTGTACGAAGGACTTAACAGCAAAGAATCTGCCGCAGTACTTGGCATCGAACCGGCGACGGCGCGCAAGCGGTTGGCTCGCGCACTCCAGCGGCTGCGCATCCTTCTTGGAGAACTTGGCCCTGAGGAATAACCAGATAGCGGTGTACTTCCATGAGCGATAGTGGTTCGGGTGCAGAGGATCCAATTGACGTCTTATGTCATGAGTTCGAACAGGCTTGGCTGCGAGGTGAACGGCCGCAAATCGAATCAGTGCTAGGCAGACTCACTGCGTCCGAACGCCCCGAAGCGTTGTCGCAGTTACTGCTCATTGAGCTGGAGTGTCTTCAGAAGACTCAGGCAGTACCGGATGTTGACGCATACGTGGCGCGATTCCCCCACGACGCGACATTGGTTCGGCTGGTACTGCGGGCGTTTGAAGGAGATGCTTCCGAGATTGAAGCGGCATCAGTTATCTCAGAGCGTATCGGCAGCGAGATCGGGCGTTACAAGTTGCTCGAGCAAATCGGTGTCGGCGGCATGGGTGTGGTGTACATGGCGGAGCAACTCCGGCCGGTCCGTCGTCGAGTCGCGTTGAAGATTATCAAGCCCGGCATGGATTCAAAGCACGTCATTGCTCGGTTCGAGGTCGAGCGTCAGGCGTTGGCGATGATGGAACATCCGAATATCGCCCGCGTTCTCGATGCCGGCTGTACGGACAGCGGACGCCCATATTTTGTCATGGAGTTGGTGCGGGGAATCCCCATCACCGAATACTGTGATCTCAACAAGTTGAAATCCCAAGAGAGGCTCCAGCTGTTCGTGATGGTTTGCCAGGCGGTGCAGCATGCACATACAAAGGGAATCATCCACCGTGACATTAAGCCCACCAACGTACTCGTCACACTCCATGATGGTGTGCCCGTTCCTAAAGTCATCGATTTCGGCGTGGCAAAGGCGACGGGGCAGCAACTGACCGAACGCACACTGTTTACATCGTTCGGTCAGATGGTCGGTACACCGCTCTATATGAGTCCTGAGCAAGCTGAGCTAAGCGGCCTAGACGTCGACACTCGCAGCGACATTTACTCTTTAGGAGTGCTGCTCTACGAGTTACTCACTGGGACAACTCCATTTGATCGACAGCGCTTGCAAGCAGCAGCCCTTGATGAAATGCGACGCATCATTCGGGAAGAAGAACCAGAAAAACCCAGCACACGCGTCAGCACCATGGGACCGGCAAGTGTCGTGGCCAGCAGCGACCGCTCGACAGACCCGACAAAATTACGGCAACAACTGCGTGAAGAGCTCGATTGGATCGTGATGAAGGCGTTAGAGAAGGATCGTAATCGACGGTACCTAACTGCCAGCGATGTGGCAGCTGAAGTCACGCGGTATCTGAACGGGGATCCAATCGACGCGGGGCCGCCGTCGACAGCGTATCGACTACGCAAGATTGTCGGTCGGTACAAGTCTCAAGTTGCCGTGACCTGCGGCTTCTTTGCGTTAGTTTTGGGTTTCGCAGTGGTCGCCAGCGTGCTGTATGTCTCTGCTGATCGAGCTCGTCATTCGGCCATTGCGACCAAGACTGACTTAA
>JAGQPK010001011.1 GCA_020426755.1 Planctomycetales bacterium | reverse complement strand
TGTTGCCGGGCATCGCTGGGTATCGCGATCTGTTCTACGAACAATTGATCCAGCAGCTCGCTGCGTGGGATTCGACTCACGCGAAACGTCTGCGCGAGGAATCGCGGCGCTTCCGTCAGCCGTTCGGCTCGGCACGACAACACCTCAACAGTCAACTGACGCGGCATCGCGCATCGCAGCTCGAACACGTTCGGCTGGCCAGCGTGTTCGCGCGCATGGGCTATCCCGAGGCGGCTCAAAAGTTGATCAATGCTGTACCGGTGGCATCGGCGCGAATGATTTGCCAGATCGACTGCAATCTGACCTTGGTGCAGCGTCTAATCCATCAAAGCGAACTCGACGAAGCGCGGCGTAGATTGCGTGAGACGCGCGACACCTTGCTGCGTGGCATCGAGTGCGGAGCGATCGTAGATCCCTGGAACGTGATTGGCTTTGACGGCAACTTCAGTCTGTTCCCCGCCATGGAGAACAGCATTCATGACCACCGAGTCGATGAGCTGCTGGGGATCGTCGAGGAGATTTTCGACGGCTACGGACGTCTCTGGAGCACGGCCTCGGCAGTCGACAACGCCGCGGTTAATCAATCCGTGTCGTTAGAGATGGAAGAGTTCGCGAACTGGTGGCACCAGTTTGCGACGCATGAAATGGGCAGCATCGATTGCTCAAGCCCGCTGGATCTTTACCGCGCTGCCAAGAACGTGGCAGAGGCGTTAGGGCATTGGCGTGAAGCCGGCGAGGAAAAGGGAGCGATTCGTTTTTGGGCGCCGTACGTCGAAACGTTCGACTCACCCAAGGCCTACTCGATGGTGATCACGATGCTGCTGGAACGACGAGACGTCGTGGCGGCACGCGGCCTGTTAATCCACTGGTTGGGCCAAGCCGAAACGGTGCCGTTAGAGCAAGGCGAAGAATCGTTCTATCGCTTGGCGACGCGCTGGATGGTGCAAACGCTGGAACTCGCGGCCGATGAAGATTCCGAGACGGCCGATCTCTCCGCAGTGCCATGCCGCGCCACCGCGGAAGACTGGCGACGCGTCCAGAAGTTCTTCGATTACTTGGAGGCCAACGCCGGCGAGTATTGGCGAGTGCCTTCGTTCGGCGCGATTAGTGGCCTTGATGTAGGCGAAAGCCCACCGCCGGCTGCTCCCGATCCCGAATTGCCTGCGTCCGAGGAAGCGGAATCGGATGCCGACAGCGAGTTGTTCGGTGCCGCTTATGAAGACGTCGTCTACCGTGACAGTACCGACGATGGCATGGATTCGTCGGTCTACGAAGGCGGCCAAAATGAGGCGCTCGACGCCACTCACGACGCGATCGTCAATCGCTTGTCGTTTTAGAATTCACTGAGTCGCCTGCGTCGTATCGCGGCGATCGCCTGGATCTTCGATTCGCCGGATCGTCACGAACGACCGCCGATGCGCGACTATCTGCTGAACTGGCTAAAACATACGCAAAAAATTCAACAGCAACTGCGGGCGCTCGCGCTGGAGGTCTGGCGGCATCGACTGGCACGCCCCTCACACGACTATATGTCATTGGCCGAATTCGATCGTGAACGGACCATCAAAGAATCGTTGATGGAACACATCATCACGGCCTGTGTCGAAGCTTCGCAGTGCGGACATTTCATCGTCTGTGCCTTGCGTGGCGAGTCACACGAAGAACAAGAACTCGATGCAGGCCAGGCCGCGTTCGAAGAATCGATGCCGAAGGATGAGCTGCTGGCCGTGCAGCTGATTGGGTCGGCGCTCCGCGGACGCCAGGACCAGGTCCGTGCCCACTGGCGCGACCTGAAGATTGCCCTGCGCAGCCAAGCGGTACTCTATGTTCCACTGGTACGTGGCGGCAATCCGGACTCGATCATAACCGTACGTAATCGACAACAAGTCTTGCGCACGTTGTTGGCTTGGTTGCCTCGGTTGGGATTGTTGACCGAGACACGCGAGCTGATCGACGTCATCCGCCAGATGGAACGCAACGTGCCTGCCGGGCCTGGCGCCGTTACCGAGTTCGACGATCTGTTTGACCTCGGCTTCCGAGCACTCGTCGATTGCGTGATTCGCGCCACGAATGTAGATGAAGCACAAGACTTGGCACCCTCGACGGAATCCGGCACCGAACTCGTTTCCTGCCTGGAGAGTATGACCGAGTCGATGCTGGTCACTTGGCTGGCTCACAGCCGTACGTTGCGTCTGTCCGTACTTGAGAAAGTCAAAGCGACAGGCCCGTGGCAAGAACTTGTTGACTTCATCAAAGA
>JAGQPK010001010.1 GCA_020426755.1 Planctomycetales bacterium | reverse complement strand
CAATGCCGCTCCGATCGTCGAACTGAGCGAGATGGTAATAAACGCCACAGGCAACGAGAACGCGGCGCCCGCGACCAGCGACAACAAAGTGCCCGGTACGAACAACACCGTTGCGAACACGTAGGCGACGCCCAACACGAACGGCGCCCAGTTTCCCAAGTGCTTTAACCTGAGTTGCAACGACTCGATCGCCCCGTCATCGATCAGTTGGCGAACGATGAGAATGATCGCGATCGCGGCAATACCCCACAGCGCGCGTTGATAATTGAGCGCACGGCTCGGTTGCGTTGGCGGTTCCGTTGTGCGCGAAGCGTTCATGATGGTCGCTCTGCAATCGTCACGAATCTGCTTCGTCTAACGTCCTGCCGTTGTTTCCTGCTGACGCCGCTCTTCCAGTGCACGCAGCCTTGGCGCTTGAAACTCGTCATTGTCCATCCAAGTCGGCATATCAGCCTGTTGAGCGATCAGCCAAGCGGTATGGAATAGCAACTGCGCATCCTGCACGCCACCACTGACGTCCCATGATTCGAGATACTCGTCGCTCGGCTGATGATAGTTCGTCTTGACCCAGTCCTCTTGTTGCAAGCGGCCCCAATCATCCGGGCGGTCGATGATGTGAATGCCGGAATGAAGATAGACGCCCGGGACGCCGATCTTGGCCAAGCTAAACTGGTCCGAACGATAGTAGTAACCACGATCCGGAAATGAATCCGGCGTCACCACTCGTTTTTGCCAGCCCGCGACTCGCGATACGAGTTCATCTAAGTTCGACTTGCCGAGTCCGATGACGTTCACGTCGCGCGACTTGCCCCAGATATTCATGCCGTCGACATTGACAACCGCCGCGAGATACCCAGGCGGAATCGTGGGATGAGCAGCATAGTAGGCCGAACCCAATAAGCCTTGTTCCTCAGCGCCCACCGCAGCAAATAGCACCGAGCGGGCGGGGCGTTCTGGCAGATCGGTGAAAGCCTTGGCGAGTGACAACATCGTGGCCATACCGGATGCATTGTCCACAGCGCCGTTGTAGATGTTGTCGCCGTTTTCATCACGCGATTCTGCCATGCCGATGTGATCATGATGAGCCATCACGATGACGGTTTCGCGTGACTTGGAGGCGTCGCTACCCGGTAGTAGGCCCAGCACATTTGCTGTATCTCGCTCACGAACTCGGGCGGTTAGAGAGATGCTCGTGGAGACTCCCAAGGGAACCGGCCTGAAGTCGCGTGATTCCGCTTGGCGACGCAGGTCATCCAAGCTCTTACCGGCCAGTTCGGCGATCCGCTGAGCGCTCTCGTCGGTCAACCAACCGCGTGTTTCCAGTCGAGGGCCGGTCATTTCACGCAGCTCAAATTCCTCGCCAGACCACGACGTTTGCACGACTTGATACGGGTAGCCTGCGGATTCCGTCGTATGAATGATCAGCGCCCCCGCTGCACCTTGCCTGGCCGCCATCTCATACTTGTAGTCCCAACGCCCGTAGTAAAGCCGAGTTCTCCCAGCGAATAGTTGCGGATCGTCGGCAGGATCGTTGTTCATCATGACGAGAATCTTGCCGCGCAGATCAACGCCCTTATAGTCATCCCAGTCATACTCGGGCGCTACGATGCCGTAGCCGACGAATACCAGCTCCGCATCCTCGATCTGGATCGCTTCCGCTGGCCTACCAGTCGCCAGGATATAGTCGTCGTGCCGCTTGAGCTCAAGCTTGTCGTTGGCCGTACGAAACGTGAGCTGATCCGGAGCGCGAGTGGTCACGCCGACTAGCGGGACTGGTTGCAGCCAACCATTCTGTGCCGCCGGTTGCAGCCCCAACGCTGCGAATTGAGCGATCGTATATCGCTGCGCCAGTTCGTCCCCGCGCGAGCCGGGGGCGCGTCCCTCCAGCAAATCGTCTGCCAGAAAACGAATGTGCGCGCGCAACGTCGCTTCGTTGATCGATGACTCCGCCACTCGCTCCACTGAGGCCGTTGGCCATGGCGTCTCAGCGCAGACGGACTTGGGTAACAGTAACAAACACGCACAGCAGACCGCACGCCACGTGAACGTAAAAGGAAAATGCATGCAAGTGAGTTCCTCAGGGATGAGCGAGATTCGTTGAGCGAGATTCGATGCCAGCGCGAGACGCCAAACTACCTGTCACACTAATTGGTCGTGTACGCCGTGCGCAAGTATGTGGCCAAATCGTCCATTGCCACATTCGCTTGCTCGAACATGTTGGAAAAATGCAGGAAGCCATGAATCATGCCGTCGTAGCGGCGC
>JAGQPK010000100.1 GCA_020426755.1 Planctomycetales bacterium | reverse complement strand
GAGTCTTGTGTGAGTGGCACCGTTGTGATGCCCAGGCGTTGTTCTGCGTCCGGCGTCAGTGTAAGCGTATTGAGCGCGGCTTCCGAAACTGCCGCGACAACTTTTGCTGGAGCCGCCTTTTCTTTAGACGGCTCTGAGGACGTGGGAACGCTACAGCCCAAGAACTGCACGCCGAAACATGCGCATAACAACCACAGTACGGACAAGTACACCCGGTGATTCAACTTGACTTGACCTGAAAGACTGCGCTTGGCATACCGCGTCATTGTTATTTACTCAGGTTCCACGGATTCAAAGAAGGTCGGAAGAGGCGATTCAGTTGTGCGTTCATCAGACGTTGCTGCTGGTGCAGGTGCCACGGGATCCAACGGGGAGTCTTCTGGGACAAATGTCTCGTGAGGTGAAACGCTACTAGGATTTAGCTTGTGGCCAACCGCTCGTTCCAGCTCTGCGCGAGCGCGCCTCAATCCCGCTTGTTGATCAAGCACTCGGCCACGTGCGTCCAGATACTGCGTCGTTGCTTGCAGGACAAGCAAATACGGTGCACCACCGCCTTCGTAACCTTTTTTGGCAATCGACAATGCCTCATCCAACACCGGGACTACGTCTTGATTGAATATATCAAGATTCTGGTTTGTCAGCGAAACCTGTGCCGCGGCGGTTCGTACTTCTTGGACGATTTGATCGCGCACAACATCTCGATTGCGACAGGCCTGCTCCCACTCCGCCGCGGATCGTAAACGACCGCCCTGGTTGCGATTGAAGATCGGGATGTCGAATCGCAAGCCTGGACCCACCTCGTACCCTTTTTCACCCTTCTGGTTTGCATCAGCGACACCGTCGATCCGCCAAAACAGGCGACGTGCCAGATGAGCTCGATGCGCAGCCGTTGTCACGGCCCAGTTTGCCGCACACATGTCGGGACGCACTCGCAACGCTTCGTCGATGAGTATGTCCACGTTCGTAAACGTCTCGGCGTCCGACTGCCACTCGTCCGACGGAACGGCCACCGTCGGCTGTGAAGCGTATGGCATACCCAAGAGGTTGTCGAGTCGATTGCGGGCGACTTGCACGTTTTGTTCCAATGCCACAATGTTGGCATGGGCCGTTGCCGCATCGACTTTGGCTGTCATGGATTCTAGGTCGCTGATCTCACCTCGCTCAAAACGTCGGCCTGTCAAATCGGCAATGCCCTGGCGAATCTCTCGCGCCTCGCTCGCCAGTTCCAGTTGCTGTTGAGCTAAGGCTAAGTCGGTGTGAGCAACTCGCACATCACGCACAAGTGTCAGGCCACTCTGTATCAGGCTATGGGCGATTCGCTGGTAATCGGAGTTTGCGATCCGTTCGCGCTCTGGCCGCAACAAATAGGCCTCGATCGGAGCGTACAGTGTCCATTCCCATTGCTTCACGCCGACTTGGAAGAAGGTGCCAAGATTAGGATTCGTTAATAGTCCCGCTTGAATGGCGTCGCCTTCCGCCATCGTTAAGGTCGTGAGTAGCGACTGGAACGTCGAGTTGTTCGCAAGTGCCAACGCGATAGCTTCATCTTCGGTGATACCGTCTTCAAGGTTGACGCACGGCGGTACAACGAACTGACCGCAACTAGACGCAATGCTGATTTCTTGTCCACTACGTAGCGCGACCGCAGGACGCACCGGATCTGGTCTGCAACTTATTGCGTGTTCCGCACAGCCGACTGCAAGAACTAGCAGTGACGAGATGCAGGCATAGCGAAACAGATCGAAACGGTCGACCATCATGGTGGAACCTGTCGGGATCAAGCAAATCGCGGATCCCGACGAATGTTGGAATCGAACGCGATTTTAGGAGAGGGGACGGGCGGGAATCAAAGGAAGGGATACTGAACGTATCGGCTGCGCGTCCGTTTCGCTCCTGGCAGGTAAGACAGATTTCATGATTCCGTCGAGGTTAACGCGATATCTCGCCGGTAAGGTCGACGCAGTCTTGCGCGGGGGCAGGGTGCCAGCACGTATTCGCTATCAAGCTGCTAAATGTCCGAGCATGATCATGCTCGGCTTCTCCCGAACAAGAAGTTCGCCGAAAGGCGCTAGCCGCGGTTCTTCACGAGTTCGCCGCATGGCGTTAGCCACGGTTCTCGGTATTCGATGGTAAGAACCGACGCGAGCGCGTTGCGGCGAACTGAAGCCGGCCAAATCGTCGCGTAGCGACAGCACGAGGCTAGGACTCTGTTGGGCGATTTGCATAGTAGCGCGCGGTCTGTTGCACGCTGGCTGCTTCGCGCTCGGGGCGATCCGACTGACCGTGGACGGCGGCGACGATGATGTCGCGCACTTCTTCGACCGAATCGGTGAGATGCATTAGGTCGAGATCTTGTGCTGAGATATTGCCATGCTTCAACACCGTGTCGGCCAACCATTCGAGCAGGCCACGCCAATACTGCGTTCCGTAAAGCACGACGGGAAAGTTGTGAATCTTCCCGGTTTGAATCAGAGTCAAGGACTCCATCAACTCGTCCAGCGTGCCGTAGCCTCCTGGGAAAATGACGAACGCTTGCGAGTACTTGACCAGCATTGTTTTGCGAACAAAGAAATAGCGGAACTCGACGGACGAGTCGCAGTAGGGGTTAACGTGCTGTTCAAAGGGCAGTTCGATGTTTAGCCCGATCGATTGCGTACCTGATTGACGGGCTCCTTGATTGGCGGCGCACATGATACCCGGGCCGCCGCCAGTGATGATGGCAAAGCCGACGTCGCCTAGCAGCTTAGCGGTTTCAACAGCCGCCTTGTACAGCGGATCTTCCGGCAGTGTACGGGCCGAGCCGAAAATCGTGACTGCGGCTGGCACCTTGGCGAGCGAATCGAAGCCGCGCACGAATTCACTTTGGATTCTCATCACCCGCCAGGGGTCGGTATGGCGGAATGCATCGTCGATCGGTGTCTGCAAGAAGTGTTCGTCGTTCGTCTCGCGACGTTTCATAGCTTGAATGTCCTTCCCGGGTGCCGCTAAACTGTCTGTCGCTTGGGGCAGATCAATTTGATTTTACGCGTGGTCCACCTTGCCGTATGTCAAGTTCTTTATCGGTTAAGATGACTGACGTTCACATTGCGTGCTCCATGTTGAACACGCCGCGATTTCACGGTTTCATTTTCACGGCTTCATTGTAACTTCGTCGTCAAGCCGCAATCGGCAAGCGATTCGAGAGTAGCCAGAATCTCGTTTCCAGCAGTGGCCGGAACCTGAGACCTGGCACAATCAGCAAACTTCAACGCCAGATCTTGCCGGCGCCGCCGGATGTTGCCTGATTCGTAGGTGTTGTGATCGAGACACATGGGACAAACGCCGCGCGTTACAAAACGTTGTCATTCGCTTAACCAGTTCACCTTTCTCACAATTTGGTACTCGAAGGATCCTTCGCAGTGAATTCTCAAGTCGCGACGACACTTAGAACCAAGACCTCGTTGTCCGCAGCAGCGCATAAGGTAGCACGGGAATGTTCTCGATTGATAACGCTATTGCTGATCGTCAGTTGGGGCACGGTTCACGTGTACGCCGCTGGACCACTTGTCGATACGCGGACGAGTCCACACGCCGCTGCGCAGGCAATTGAACTTGATGACGTCGCTTGGTCCTCCGGGTTTTGGAAGCAACATACCGACACCTGTCGCCAACGGTCGATTCCTCGCATGAAGAGTCTCATGGAGGGAACCGAGTACAAACCGTTCTTGGAGAACTTCCGGATCGCTGCCGGATTGGCCGAGGGCGACTATCACGGGGCGCAGTGGAATGATGGTGACTTTTATAAGTTGCTCGAGGCCGCATGTGCATCAATCGCCTACCACAACGATCCTGCATTGCGACAGTTTATTGATGAATCGATTGGCGTGATCGGCAAGGCACAACGCGCGGATGGCTATATTCATACGCCAGTACTCATTCGTCAACGTAATGGAGACGCAACAGCTCAACCGTTTAAGAACCGGAATCATTTCGAGATGTACAATATGGGGCATCTGTTGACGGCTGCATGTGTCCATCACCGTGTAACCGGCAGCAATGAGTTTTTGGAGATCGCACGCAAGACTGCTGACTATCTTTGCGAGGCCTTTCGCGATCCGTCGCCCGAGTTAGCTCGCAATTCTGTTTGCCCGTCACACTACATGGGGTTAATTGAACTCTACCGAGTCACGCATGACGATCGGTATTTGAATGTGGTCGAAGCAATGTTTCGCATGCGCGATCTGATTGAGGACGGTGGCGATGACAATCAAGACCGCTTGCCGTTTACGGAACAACGGGAAGCCGCCGGTCATGCGGTGCGAGCAAACTACTTGTACGCCGGCGCCACTGATCTCTACTTGGAGAACGGCGACGACCGTTTACGACAATCCTTGGACGCAATCTGGAACGACGTAACGCGACATAAGCTCTACATCACCGGCGGATGTGGTGCGCTATATGATGGCGCATCTCCCGATGGGGCGACTCAGCAAAGTCAGATCACTCGCGTACATCAGTCGTATGGACGCAACTATCAACTGCCCAATACGACGGCTTACAATGAAACGTGCGCAAACATCGGCAGTGTGCTCTGGAACTGGCGGATGTTTCTTATGACTGGTGAGGCGAAGTACATTGATCTGCTCGAGTTGACGCTCTGTAACAGTATCTTGTCTGGTGTCAGCCTCAGTGGGACCGACTACTTCTACGTGAATCCGCTGCGTACTACGGACCCGTTGCCGGTGCCGCTGCGTTGGTCCCGCCGGCGGATACCTTTCGTCACCTCTTACTGCTGTCCACCCAACGTGGTGCGCACGATTGCTGAATGCGGTGGCTATGCTTACGCAGTCGATGAGCGAGGCATTTGGGTAAACCTGTACGGTGCCAATCAATTGTCGACGGTGTTGCCGTCCGGTGCAAAGGTCCAGTTAAAGCAAGAAACCGAGTACCCCTGGGACGGCACGGTTACGGTGGAAATTGAGCAGTGGGATGGCGACGACAGCGAGCTCCGCTTGCGCATTCCCGCGTGGGCGGAGTCGGCGCAGGTGACCGTCAACGACACCGAACTGGCCGTCTCGTCGGCGCCTGGTGGCTACTGCACGATTCGACGCGCGTGGCATGCGGGCGACATCGTGCGGCTGGAATTGCCGATGCAAACCCACGTGATGGAATCGCATCCACTGGTCGAAGAGACTCGCAATCACGCCGCAGTACAACGAGGGCCGATTGTGTATTGCTTAGAACAAGCCGACTTGCCCGCAGGTGTTGCGTTGTCCGACGTGTCTCTCGATGTCGATCGGCCGATCGCCGGGAAATACGATGATGAGACGTTGGGGGGAGTGGTCGTGCTCGAAGCGGGTGCACGTCACCGTCCGACGCAACCGTGGAACTCGCTTTATCGACTCCGCTCTGTTAATCGTGGCGAGGAATTGCGAGTTCGGCTGATTCCGTACTACGCCTGGGCGAATCGTCAGCCGGGGGAGATGAGTGTCTGGTTGCCGATCGCACCATGAAGGTTGCCATTCTGTGAGGCTGCATGAACCGGTCCCGCGCCGCACGTTGAAATCGACTCTCGCCGCGCTGTGCAATCGCTGATGAGCCTGTCTAAGCTTGCTGGTTATCGGAGTCGCGTTAGAATAGAAGTCAACACAGCCATATCCGTTTGAGCAACTATCCATTTTATGTCGAATCCGACGCCGAACTCGAACGATCCCTTAGAGCAGCGGGCGACGCTGGCGGCCATCCAATTTCGCCGTCGGCAAGATCTAAGCCAGTCTAACGAGGAACGTGTGCTTCGATTCTGCCAGCTTCAGCAGCAAGCAATGCTGCTCCTGAGCTCATCACCGGATGGCCTCATCCACTTTGTTCGCCGCAATCACCGATCCCGACGAGCCCGATATGTCAATGGAACTTGGCAACCCGTTTGCGCAGATCGACGTCTTGCTCTCCCATAACGTTTCACTGGTCATAATCGGTGGCTATGCCGTGATTTATCATGGCTACGTTCGGTCAACGGAGGATGTAGATATCATCTTCGAGCGAAACGGCGAGAATGAATTGCGACTGTTCGCGGCGCTATCGGAACTCGATGCATTCTGGATCGGCGAGGAACTCGACCCCGAAACTGGTATCGAGTTGACCTTCCCAGTGACGCCGGGCTATGTCGCGAAGACTCATCTCATGATGCTGGGAACGCGATTCGGCTATCTCGACGTCTTCGATTTCGTACCCGGTCTGCCGGCGGCCCATGTCAGCGAACTGATCCGCACTGCCGAGTTGAACACCGGTCGCCCATTCGTATCGTTGGACTGGCTTAAACGCATGAAGCAGGTTTCCAATCGCCCGAAAGATCGTGACGATTTTCAGCAACTGCCGTGACGGGGCCACGAAGCAGCACGCGCAGGTTCAGCTCAATTGGACGAGCTTTCTAATTTGGTGACACCAAATATCACCATGCCCCCACATCTTAATTGCTTCGCTCGGCACGCAGCCATTGTAGGCGATGCCCCGGCGGCAACGTGACGTCACCACCACCCTCGATTAATTCCCGCGATTCCACTGATCCAGAAGCTGCGTCAATGTTGTGGACTCGAAGTGAACCGGAGTACCTTCGTAGATCAAGCGTTAACTCGTCATTGTCCTGCTCACGGTAGATAAGCAGCTCATTCCGACTATCTCCCAGGCACCAGATGTCCTCTGTTTGTGACACAGAAGTGTCAGCGGTCATCGAAGGGAGTGCGTCGCTTAGTTTCGCCGGCAGAGCAATTGGCGGTAATGAACCGCCGCCCATGATGATGGCCCACGGATCGCGTGTGGCTCGGCAATGGATATGAGCGGTGTAGCAGACCGCCTTCTCGGGATAACGCTCGCGATACTCGCGAATGCTGCGCACCGTGGACGCGAACGAATTGGCCGCTGGTTTTTGCACTCGTAATTGCTGCCGCGGTGATAAGTTGACGCCTCCGAGAGGTGCGTAGACTTCACCGGTTGCAGTGTATGTCCAGTAGCGAATGTCGATCAAATCGATGTGAGGTCGATACCGCGGATTCTCCAGCACCGCGTCCTGCACATCCTTCGTGACGCATAGCGAAATCAGCACGTCTTGCTGATGCTCTGCTTGCCACTCGATAACCGTATCTAGCCAGAATTCGACGAAGTGCTGCGGGCCCGTAAACTCTTCTCCGATCGAGTGGACCACATTGTGTCGGCCTTGCATTGCGTCGAGACACTGACGAATGTAGCTCCGATGTAGATCCTTGAGTGTAGGCTGCCGAACGTCATAGAAATGATGCGCCATGAAGATGCGCTTGTCGCCGATGTAGTGCGGAGGTTCGGGCAGTTCAGGTTGATTGATGTTGTTGGCGGGACGCCAGGGTGAATCAGCCCAATGGGCGCCGGCTTCAAGAATGTTGTGTTGGAAGTAGTGTTGGTGAAATAACACAAGTTGGTGCTGATCGCAAAGAGTCGCAAACTCTGACAAGCGGTTCCAATACCACGGATTGTATTTCGTCAGGTCGTAGCGACTCAGACCATCCCAGGCCGCGCCCTGGCCCGATCGGCGAAAGGGCTGTTCAAAGAATGGTGGTTGAACACCCGCGTCGGCTCGTCGTGCCATCAAATGGTCATCGCGGCGGCGATCGTACCAAAGTCCGTAGTGATGATTGAGCGCTGCGTACGACGACTTTTTCAAGTGCTGTGCCAGCGCAGGCAAGTCGTCGGTCCACCCTGTCCCAACGCGTCCTGGCGCAAAACGAGTGATTGTCGGTCCCAGTTCGTCGCCACTTCCGGGTCGCATGTCGCCACGCCACCAGGACGGTGTCATGAGTTGTCCCGTTTTGACTCGTCCGTCGACCGTCAGGTAGCCTTGCACTACGACGACAGGAGAGACACGTTGCACTTCACGGACGCTCTCCGTTGTCAGGGGCTGCGTAATCTCATTATCCGCTACCGCTGACGTTGACTTGTCACGCTGCTGCCATTCCGCCAGGCGTCGCTGCGTGGCTAGTTCGAGTTGTTGCCGGATGGTGTCCGCTAATGTCTGCTTGTGAGTGTCGGTGATACGGACAAATTCCTCGGCCTCGTCACGAGTTGGGTTCGTTGCACCGACCGGGGAAATGGGCCAAGGTTCGAATCGCATGGCAGCGGACGCGCCCTGGCGCTCTCGCAGTTGTTGTTGAATCAAACTGACCGGTTTGACGAAATCACTTTGCCCGTTGTAGGTCGCATTGCCAGTAGGCCTGGCCCAGAAGCCAGTGACCCAATTGAATGTGTTCGGCGGCGTGCTGGCGCGGATTGAGGCTGCTTGGCACTGCCAGATTACGCAGTTGGCCGCTGTCCAGCCGGCCCCCTGATGTTCTGTCCAAGCGTTTTCGAGCGTTAAATCGCTGCCGTCTATGTGTACGTTATCGAAGAGTACACCGGTGGCCCAGCTTCCCAACGTGCCACTCTGACCGTGAGTACGTGTTGCGCCGCAATTGACAAAGGCATTAGGGCCAGCTGCGCAATGGTTCACGACAAAATCGTTTTGTCCCTCATCTGCATGACAACGGAGGAACAGCGTGAGTTCCCCGCCAGTTACAAAGCTGCGGCGTCGATAACCAGCGATTTCTGAGATCGGCTGAATCACCTGGCAATCAACGACGGATGTGGCACGCGCCGCTTCTCGTACAGTGACCGCTCCACCACTGAAGTGTCGAAAACAACATCGTCGCACCCAGGTGTTGTTCGTACAGTCGATTGCAATTCCGAACCAGGCATGGTCCTCGTCCAGAGGCCATAGCGAATCGTAGTCTGAAACGAGTGACAAGTCTTCGACACCTGAGAACTGAACGCGATCTTCCATGGTGGCTGGCGTCAGGCTGCCGTGATCGCGCGGCGCGATCTCCATCGAAAGCGGCGCATCCAAATGGATCGTGTTGCCATCAATGTGCTTGATCTGCCGTAGCCAATGGATGTCGCGCGAGCCGGGACGCCATTGTGTGCCGGGCGTTGTTAAGCCAAGTTCTTGGATCCATTCCGCCGTACTGGGACGGCACACGTCGATCCACTGTCCGCTGCTAAGCCGACCTACATCGCTCAACTCGATCGCTTGAGCTCCCGCCGGAATCGTTTTGTCAACGCCGATTGGTATTGAGACCTGCGCGGCGTCTGCCACGTTGCGAGTCGCAATCGTCAGCGTCTCGCGCCCCAGAACGATCAATGACCGTCGATCCGTGCCAGTCGCGTGCACGCGCGTGCCGCCCACACCAGCGCCGCAGCCCCGCAATACGACGCCCGACGCCTGGATGCGTAATTGACCGGATACCTGAAAATCGCCTGGACCCAAGCAAACCGCGCCGCGCATGCCTTGGCTGTCCACGGGCAGCGCCGCGACATGATCGATTGCTCGCTGCATGGACTGCGTGTCATCGTTGCCCGAAGGAGCGAGGTGGACGCGTGTGGCAACCTCCGGGATATCTTGCTCGCCAAGTCGGTAACCGCAGAACGAAAAGTCCGGCACGCGATTCCCGTTGCCCGTATCGCGATACACAAGCTGACCGCGCGAGTCGACGGTGATCAACGGCACCGGTTCCGCCGCCACACAGCGAGATGCAACAGGGATCCTGCCGATCAACAAAGCTCCGAAGCACAGTAACGCCAACTTGAGCGAACAATTACACGTCATGCGAAATTAATCCAACGCTTCGAACGGCCAACCAACTTACGCTTGCGGTTGTAGCAGTCGAGGGCGACTTGTTCAACAGTTGGCCTCCAAGCACACTATGACTGTTGTTTAGAGCCGCCTGTTGCATTGCGTTCTCCAATTCCCATAAAATTCCGGCCCAGCCGTCGTTTCCGTCCGAGATGTCTCAACGGGATAACGACGGTCGTTGCGGACAGATGCGAATCGGTGCAGGCCCCTGATTGGCGTCTTGCTTCGCGACCGTTTGATGATCGATTGAAATCTGTGCGTGAAGTGCCATAACCGAGCATTACAGGGTGACTGATTCTATGCCGTGTGGGCAAGGCTGAGGAGACTGAGGAATGTCGTTTCGAAATCGATTGACGCGTCGCGCTGACAATACCAAACGGCGTGTGATGA
This sequence comes from Planctomycetales bacterium, assembly GCA_020426755.1. GTDB lineage: Bacteria > Planctomycetota > Planctomycetia > Pirellulales > Pirellulaceae > JAGQPK01. The sequence goes on along the minus strand of JAGQPK010000100.1, from coordinate 1,382 downwards.
GTCGTCAAGTTTATTGGTTGAGCGTCATGTTCGTGCTCGCGTGCCACTGCGCATTGCCGTGCGAGGTGCGGGCCGACGGTGTGGGCGATAACAATCCGGCCACGGTGCGTCCCGTACCGGCACCTGGCGTGAAACCTTCACCCCAAATACGTGAGCGATTGACGAATGCTTGCGACGCCTTAGATCGGCGCATTCGTGCTCTCCAAAGCAGCGACTCGCCACACGTTACCGACGTGCAAGTCTTTTCAAACGCAGTTCGGTCGGCGCTAGAGCACAACGAGTTCTTTGACGAAAAGGAATTTGCCTCGGCCGAGATGTTGTTGATCGAGGGAGCCAAGCGGGCTGCCCAGTTAGAGGCCGGCCAGGTCGAGTGGTCGAATGAAACGGGCTTGGTAGTGCGCGGCTACAGATCAAAGATTGATCACAGCATTCAGCCGTACGGCTTGGTTATTGCCAAGGCACCGCCTGGCACAAAGTATCGCCTGGACGTCTGGTTTCATGGGCGAGGTGAAAAGTTGAGTGAGGTCAATTTCTTGGCCGAGCGACTTCGCCAGCCGGGGCAGTTCACGCCCGCAGGCACGATCGTATTGCATCCGTACGGCCGCTACTGCAACGCGTTCAAGTTTGCTGGAGAGGTTGATGTGCTTGAGGCAATCGAAGCGGTGCAACGCGAGTTTCCTATCGATGAAGAGCGGATCAGTGTGCGCGGGTTTTCGATGGGCGGTGCGGCTTGTTGGCAATTCGCCGTACACTACGCTGATCGTTGGTTTGCTGCGAACCCCGGTGCCGGCTTCAGCGAGACCCCCGAGTTCCTCGCCAGCTTTCAGCAAGAAGAATTGAAGCCGACGTGGTACGAACGCAAACTCTGGCGTTGGTACGACTGTCCCGGTTACGCGATTAATTTGCTACATTGCCCCACGATCGCGTACAGCGGCGAATTGGACACGCAGAAACAGGCTGCGGATGTGATGCAAGCCGCGCTTGCGAAAGAGGATATCGATCTGCTGCACATCATCGGACCCCAAACGAAGCACTCCATACATCCCACGTCCAAAATCGAAATCGAACGTCGCTTGAAGGAGCTGAGCATCAATGGACGCGAACGCGTACCGCGACACGTTGAACTGACGACGTTTACTCTGAAGTATCCGCGGATGCATTGGATTCAGATCGATGCGCTTGGTGAGCATTGGGAACCAGCGCACGTGACCGCCGATCTACAGAAAGACGCTCGCATCGATCTAAAGACGTCCAACGTCAGTTCGCTAACCTTGGATTTTCCCGCCGGTCATTGGCCGGACGACGTGCGGTTGCCAGTCAATATTTCTATTGACGAACAAGCATTGGCGACTCACCGTCCACAATCGGATCGGTCGTGGCGC
>JAGQPK010001009.1 GCA_020426755.1 Planctomycetales bacterium | reverse complement strand
AATTGCGGGCAAAACGGATTCGACGGAAACTCGTCCGCCAAGTTGATTCCATCGGCCGCTTGCTTCGGTGAGTAGGTCTTGGTGGCGCCACCCCAAGTCACCTTATAAAGTCCTCCCGAGCCACCCTTGATTTTCAGGACGAGCCGGTTGAGTTGCGAGTTGAACGGGACCAAGGTCATGCCCGATCGAATCGAATCATCGCGATCAGCCGGACCATCGGCGCAAAACGGATAACGACTGCTGGTGATTGTGACTTCACCATTCGCGACACGATCGACTTGATGGCCTGCGGTGGCTGTCGCTTGCTGCTGTGACAAGTCAACGTCAATGGTGCCCAGGTCCCCATCGAGACCAAGTGCGCGTAGATAGGCGTAGGCCATAATTGTCTGCCCTGCCCAGCCGGGATGAATTCCGTCGCGTCCGGCAACTTCATAGGGACGAGAGCCATCGCCCTGATAGCGTCCAGGTGCTTCAATATTGGCTTGGTACATGGGCCAAAAAACATCGGCAAACGCCACGCCCTCTTGTTCCGCAACCGCCATCGCGATGTCGCGCAGCGCACACAGGTGCAAGTTATGCTGTTCAAGAGTGCCGGAGCGGCTCTGCACCCAAGTGGCAATCTTGCCAGCGCAACCAGGCGAGCCCACCACGACGCGAGCACCTGACGCCTGGAACTTGCGTACGATTGCGGTGTAATGATCGGCGTACCATCGTCCGTTCGTCGCGTCGAACGGACGGTAGCGAGAATCATTCATACCGTAACTAATGGTGGCGATCGTCGGTGAGAATCGCAAGCAATCGTTGTCCATGCGTCTCAGGAAGCCATCTGTTTTTTCGCCGCTCCAGCCGTATTGACGCACCGTGACGGCGAGATCTGGGACACAGACCGTCAGATAGGTCTCGATCATCCGCGAATACATTTTCTGCTCAGTGATCGAATCTCCCACAATGGCCAGGCGATCGCCTTTTTGCAACAGCAGTGGGCCAGGGGCGGGAGCTTTCCGCGGATTGAAGTTGAGATAGGCGACACGATCCGGTTTGGTCTCGTACTCGTACGTCCCCAAGACATGAGCCGGCTTTGGTGGAGCTTCCTGCGCGACAAGCAGTCCCGCGCAGAACAGCAGAAGCATGAATCCCGCCAATGCAAGCTGGTAAGACAGGCAGAACGCACGACGCAACAGCAAGAACATTGGCGGCATGACAAACCTCGCAGCAGTTACCAGACAGGAAAACGTGGCCGACCAGGGACGGGCATTATGCGTTCTCGTTGACTCGATAGCAACCAATGTCATCACGTACGCAAGCGAGTTGGACGTAATTATTTTGGAGTGCGATCGCGCAGCTATCGCTTTTCACAATCGCCGGACGCGGCGGCAAGGAATGATTCCGGCCGTACAGGAGTGGACCTCGACTTCCTGCTGATTTCGGCGTCGCGTGCCACACTCATTGGGGAGTCGTTACTCGGCCTTGGCTCGCCCCACTTGGGCTTTGATTGAAAGCGGCGACTGCGCGGACACACTTCCAAATGTGCGCCGACGCGGATGCGTTCGCCAAGAATAAACTTGCGAAGCGGAGTTGCGGGCCGTTATCCTGAGTCGCTTGAGGTGCCGGCAGTTGTGGTTGTCGGCCAGAAAATCGCACATAGGGGAACGACGATGCAAAGCTCTGACAAGAATGTGGCACAGGGGTCGAGCACCCACCTGGATCGCCGGGGGTTTCTCAAAACGGCGGCTGGTGCCGCGGTGGTCGGTGCGGCGTCTTCGATCTTACTTCCTAGCCGTGGCGTGTGGGCAGCACCCACCGCAGAGTCAGCAGCCGAAACCGCCGTTGCACGCTTTTACCAGACGCTTTCAGATGGCCAAAAGGCCAAGATCGTGATGCCGTTCGAACATGAACTGCGTAAGAAGATCCACGCCAATTGGCATGTGACTGAACCGTTGATTGGCGATGACTTCTACACGGCTGAGCAACGCAAGCTTGTGGATGACATCCTCCGAAATGTCATGAGCAACGACGGATACGAGCAGCTCATTCGCCAAACAGAGTCGGATGACGGCGGCATCGGCGCTTATAGCATGGCGATCTTCGGCGAACCGGGCAGCGACAAGTTTCAATGGGAGCTGACTGGCCGTCACCTTACGCTGCGTGCCGACGGCAACACGGTTGACCGAGCGGCATTCGGAGGGCCGATCATCTACGGTCACGGCGAAGAGGATGTCAAAGCGAATTTGTACTATTACCAAACGAAGCAGGTCAACGAAGTCTTCAGCG
>JAGQPK010001008.1 GCA_020426755.1 Planctomycetales bacterium | reverse complement strand
ACTCCGTCATGCCAGATGGCAAGTCGCCGCTCAGTCATTCGCCGATCGTCAACTACGAAGACGCGGCTCAGTTCGATACCGGACCGCGCCGGACGCTTCGTCGCAGCAGCGAACTCACTCCTGCCATGCCAATTAGTAGAGGCATCAAGCCACTCGGTTCAGGAACGAATCGGACACTGACGTTGTCGAGGTCGGCATTCAAAAATGCGCCCCCCGTACGTGCGCCTGCGATCACTCGATTAAGCGGCAGTCCGTTCAAATCAACTGTGGTAGGCAGATCCGAAATCACGTTGTGCAACACAGGGTTCGCGCCATTTACATCCTCGATGATGTCGACACTCCAAAGTGACTTCGTGGAGTCGGCCGGGTCTGGCAGCACAGTGAAAATGCCACGGTGGAATACTCCGTTGTTTAAGTCCAGCCCCAGCGGACGAACGTCAACTTCCGCCAGCACGCCGCCGAACGCATTTAGCGAAACCACATCGATGTCTTCGAAGACATCAAGCCCCACAACGGCGGCGCCCGCGAATACCGGGCGTTCCCAGGGACTGGCACCGTCGGCCGCCGCCGGGTTCAGCGCCCCCGAAGCGCCGTAGAGGGGCGTAGCGAAGTAACCAATCCCCATGCCGTCCGCTGCCGAATTGCAGCAGCCGCCCGCATTTGCATTGGCCTCGTTGTCCGACATGCGAAAGTCAAACGTCAACTGCTTGCCGTTCGGAGCCGGCCCGGTGACGGTCGGATTCTCATCAAGTGCGATTGAGTTGTTAATACTCCCTGTCAAATTGGCCAACCGCAAGAAGCTGCCGGTCGGACCGCCAGACAGGATTGCTGGCGCCTCACCCGATGAGTTCGTCAGGGCCCAGGCCGTATTGTCTCCCCCGTCGAAATCAACTTTCAGTTCAGCGCTGGCTGTTGAGATCGCGATGGAGCAGGCGAGTAACGCGGCAAAAGCCAGCGTCTTAAGATGTTTCCCAGATGTTCGATACTTACCTACAGTCATTGTTCTTGTCCCATGTCTGTGCTGAAAACTCAATTATGGAAAACTCGATCGTCGCTAACGTTCGAATGTAGATTGCGACATGCGGCATGCTTAAAACCCACCATTGGAACGCCAAAAATCACTTGCGAGCGACTTTTCAGCTAACTAAACTGGCCGTGGGCCAACGGCGGCGTCCGCAAATATAAACGACGTCAGCAACGCAAGAAGCGCGCGGCCCGCATCACATATCTCGGATCGCGGCCTGATGCGGACAGAAAATCACAAACAAAGATTACCGAACGCATACGATACGTTTGCTGGCTTAATTGAGCGAGTCCGGGCGAGAGATGTTCAGGCATGTGACACGCTCGTGCAGGAGTATGGCGGGGCCATCCTGCGCGAGGCTCGATTGCGACTCGGGAGTCAATACGCCAGCTATCTGGGCGCTGAGGACGTCATGCAGTCGGTCCTGCGGAGCTTTTTTCTTGGAGCCCGCGACGGTAAGTTCACGTTGGCCAGCCCCACATGCCTTGTTCGCTTGTTGTGTACGATGGCGCGCAACAAGGCGCGTACGGCGTTGCGTCGCGAGTCAAAACGAAAATCGATTGTCAACCTTGAAGATATAGAGAATTTCGTTAGCCCCTGCGAACCGTGTGACGGCGTGGTGTCTCGTTGGGAACTGATGGGGATTTGCCGGAAGCGAATGGGATCCGACGACTGGCAGTTACTCCAATTGCGACTTGACGGCTACACATGGCGCGAGATCGCAGAGCGACGCGGCGAGTCAGCCGAAGCGTTACGAAAGCGTCTGCGTCGGGCACTCGACGAACTTCGGTCGGATGTGTTGAACTATTGACTCGCGGTACCGAACGTGAACGAAAAAGATCGACTCGTACGCGGCGTTCCAGAGACCGAGCGCACTCTGGATTTGATATACCAAGAGTTCCTCTTGCGCGTGCAACTAGGCGAGTCTCCCGACCCGGCGGATTATCTTCGCCGATTCCCACAGTATGCCGCAGACTTAAAGAAGCAATTTGAGCTGTTTGACGCCTTGAGCGACAACTCAAACGCAATGGACAATCTTGACAGCTCTGAAGGACTCGGCGGGGCCCCGGAATCCATGGCGGCGCAGTCGATTGATGGCTACCGGATACTGGGAATCATCGGTCAGGGTAGTACGGGAACGGTATACGAGGCCGAACAAGTGGCGGTTGGCCGCAAGGTCGCCTTGAAGATCATGCCGCAGGGCATCTCACCGCAGTCGCCTCGGCTAAAACGGTTTCTATTGGAAGC
>JAGQPK010001007.1 GCA_020426755.1 Planctomycetales bacterium | reverse complement strand
AACCGCCGCTCAGGTATTGAATGCCTAGTTGCGGTGCATCGGATACCACGTCGATCGTCACGATCAAATCCGCGTCACCCACCGAATTGCTCGCGCGGAAAGTCACATCATGGAGCCCAATGTCGGCCACGTCCGGTGTCCATTGCACAACTCCGCTTGTGCCGTCGACCGTCATCGCGCTTGGGCCGGTGACAAGTGAATACGTGGCGGTCGGGTTGGCGCTACTGGACAACTGAAACTGGAGTGGCGCTTTGGCCGGTGTGCTGATGGTGCCGCTGGTTTGCGTGCCGTAGGCGAAGTTTAGAGTGGGCGCTGACAAGGTGGTCGCGAATACTCGCGGTGACCAAGTAGACACGTTTCCCGCGGCATCGACTGCTCGTACCGCATAGTCTTCGGTGAACAGCGAAGGCAGGCCGTTAACCGTGACCGACGTTTCTGTCAAACTATTGATAACGGTGTAGACCCAACGTTTACCGAAGCGAGGACCTTCGTACGACGCTGTTGCCAATTCGTAATGATCAACACCAACCGCGTCGACGGAAGCATCCCATGCAAACGATACACTGGTCTCCGTGGCTGCAGTAAACGCGAAGTTGGCGGGCGTCGTCGGTGCAATCGTGTCACTGACAACTGTGATGTCAAATGTTTGATCAACGTCGCCAGCGCGGTTTGACGCGCGGACCGTGACCGGATGAACGCCAACCTGTCCGTCGATCGGTTGCCAACTGATGAGCCCGCTGGTGGCGTCAATGTTCATTCCATCGGGTGCCGTGAGCAGTGAGTAGGTGGGTGTCGGATTGCCGGTAGCGTTCACATCGTAAGTGTACAACTGATCAAGCGATCCCGTGGTGCGCGGACTTGATGTCAGCACGGGAGCTACATCGGGGATGTCCAGCCGTTGCGTCGTGTAAACCGCCGCAGTTGGGCCGCTCGCATCAAATCCGCCTGCGACAACAATGTGTCCCTGGCGGTCGTAAACTGCCGCATGTGAATAAAGTGGCGTGGGCAAGTTGGTTTCTGATGTCCAACTGTTCGTGGTGAGATCGTACACCTGAACGGCGTCGGTCGCACCGCTGCTCGAGACACCACCCAAAACGTAGACCAAACCGTTGTCGCCTAAAACTGCCGCACTGTCACGTGTTCCCATTGGCATGTTAGCGAGTGACGACCAACTGTCAGTCGCGACGTCGTAGCTGTATGTCGTCGATTGAATACCACTGTCGTCAACGGCGTTGGAACCGCCAAACACCAGCAGATGACCATTGCCGTCGCCCACCGTAGACATGCCGTGCAGCGGTTGAGGTAGCGATGCGACGTTACTCCAGGCGTCATTGACGACATCGTACCGCTCGACACTATCCCAGATTTCTCCGTTGCCGAGCACACCCACGCCGCCCATCGCATACGCTCGGCCCAGGTTATCGACGGCATAGCCGTGGTCGTAGCGAATCGAATTCATCTTGGACAGATCTTGGCTGTCGCCCTGCGAGAGATCGTAGTCCAAAACCTCGCTAATGCCTTCAGTTCCCACACCACCGCCATACAGCAGAATCTTGCTGCCGGTGAACACGGCGCCCAAATCGTTGCGAGGTGTGTCGGTGTTGAAGCCCAGCGTCCAAGCGGTCGCGCCCGACCCCAGAACTGGCGCGTCGGTGGCCGCGCCCGCGTTGCCGCCGAGTAGGCGAACTGCGTTGTCTAGGGTCACGATTGCCGCCGCGTCCGTCCGTGGTTCCGGCAGTGAAGGTCCAGCCGACCAAGCTAATGTCGTCAACAACGCCCGCGACTCCAGTGTTTCCGGAGCAAACGGACGCCGCGCGGCAGTCGTTCCACGACGCTCGCGTACGCGACGACGTTTGGGGAAGAAGGTGGTAGCTGGCCCTGGCATCAATCCACTCCTGTTGAGCTAAGTAACGGATTAGACTTTCAAGTCGAAAGCTGGCATTTTCCGTTAGAGCCCTATTTCGGGTGGAAGTGCGACAAGCAATCTTGAGAATTCTGCGCGGTGGGAGAATAGCGAGCGAACCAGCAACTGCGGCGAATCAGCGATCGCAAGTTCGCCGCAAGACGTTAGTCGCGGTTCTCAGTGCTGATGGAGAATCCGCGGCAGGACAGAACCGACGCTACCGCGTTACGGCGAACTTACTTGACGAATGGCGCACGATAAAACGCCGGCGCAAAAGCAATCTACCGAGTTTGGTGCGTCAACATTCGATATTCGATATTCGATATTCGATCTTGAACACCGGCTAGTTCGCGTTCACCGGGATCGCCTCG
>JAGQPK010001006.1 GCA_020426755.1 Planctomycetales bacterium | reverse complement strand
GTGCGGCAGACGAGGGCCGTGATTTGAGTAATCTCGTTGTGCAATTGGCCGGCGAACAGACCCGCGACGCGCGTTGGTCGATTGGGCCGGCAACAAAGCAAGCCGAAGTGCGGGTCTCAGTCATCGGTAGTCAGCGGCAGCGCACGCTCGTACTTTCACCCGATCTCACACGCGTGATTTCCGACAGCCAGGCCACGTCTGACTTGCCGGCACAGTCTGACGAGGCGGCGCGGGCGGAACAATTCATGGTTCAAGTTCTTCGCACGGTGCGCGGGAACGAGATTTGGACGGGCATTGCCTGGCCTGAGGTATGTCAAACGCTCGAGATCAGCGACGCGGTTGAGCGGAGCATTCAGCGTCGTCGCACGATTGAACTGTTTCACGAGCAAGTCACGGAAGCGGAAACGTTTAAGAGCGTGATGGCCGCCGGCGGTTGTGCGTTGCTGATGTGGGTACTCGCGCTGTTAATGATCGCCGGTTTGTCCGACGGGTTGCAACTTCCGATTCGAGACACCATCCTCGGAAAAATCTGGCTCTTTGCTTTGTGTGCACCACTGGCGGTTTTCCTACTGCTGCAACTGCTCCAGTTAGTGTTCGTTCGACCAACATCCCAGCCCCAGGAGTCGTCACATGCCACGTAACGTGGGACGCATACTTTCCATTCTCGTCGTCGTGTGTAGTTGGACATGCACCACTTTGGGCGATGACCTTCGCACGGTTTTCAACGGCAAGAACCTCGACGGTTGGTCCGCAGGGCCGGATAATTCGTGGGTCGTTGAGAATGGCGAGATCACGTTGCGCCGCGACTTTGATGGGCAGGAACATAACCGCGACTACTTATGGATCGACGGCGAGTTTGGCGACTTCGTGCTGGAGTTGGAATTCAAGGTCGCGGACAACACGAATAGCGGTGTGTATCTGCGTACCGGTGATCGCCAGGATCCGGTGTGGACCGGCATTGAAGTGCAAGTTGCGAACTCCTTTGGGAAAGACCAACTGAGCTCCACTGGGACAGCCGGTGCGATATACGACTGTCAGAAGCCTGCCAGCAATGCGATCAAAGCTCCGGGCGAATGGAATCAGTATCGGATCACGTGCCGAGGTGCACAGTTAAGCGTGGAGCTTAATGGTCAACAGGTGATCGACATGAATTTGGATCGCTGGGCGAAACCGAATCAAAACCCAGATGGCTCGCAGAACAAATTCAACACGGCCTTGAAGGATTTTCCGCGACGTGGCTCCGTCGGCTTTCAAGATCACGGCCGCCCGGTTTGGTACCGCAATGTGCGCCTGAAAGAGCTGTAAGCGATTTACGCACCAACTCCGCGCCCTCATGGCTAGTTCTGATATGTGATCGCGCAGCGTCTTTGCTGAAACTGGAGTGCGCCGTTAGCTTGACGAAGCTCGTTCGTCACGGAGAAGACCGCAGGTGCGACAACTGGTTAAGAGTGCAGCTGCGCGGCCGCACTCCCAAGAAGCCAACTGGCAACGGTTGCCCGGGGTGCTTTTATACCGGGCAACTTGTTCGTGCAGCTGCGGTTCGCGAAGATTGCGTCTTGACGCTTCTTTGTCGACTACTTGGTCTGGCCGCTAAGCAGACCGTCGATTTGCTCAATCAGTTCGCGGCGTTGGCTCGGCTTGCCTGTGAATGCCTTGCCGGCGATTTGTCGTCGGATCTTGCGGAGCAAATCTTGTGTCGGTTTGGCGTCGGGTGAAGTATCGCCGGCGACGGCGCCTGCCAAGTCGTTGGCAGCGCCTGTCAGCGTAATGCGAACCAGGAACAGTTTCGCATCGTCGTACGAAAGCTTCTTCAGCTTGCCCAGCTCCTCGTCGATCTTCGCCAGTTCGGCCTGAGCGTCGGCTTGGCCGGCTTTCGCATCTTGCTCAATTTCGGCAAATGACTTTTCGAGCTCCTCGTTCGCCTGATTCAGTTCAGCCAATGAGGCCTCGACCGCACTGAACTGTTCCTCGACGTCCTGAGGCAGTAAGCCGTCAGTCGAGCCAACTGTGTCCGTTTGGGGGGAAGTCGTTTGTGTGTCGCCGGACCCGAGAATCAAGTTGCCGATGGCACCAAGGAATTTCGACGGTGCGGCGACTTCGGCGTCGGTGGCGGGCGGGGTGGCCTGTGTTTCCGTCGATTCGACGGTGGTGGGTGGTGTCGGAGTAGTCTCGACCGGTGTCTCTGTCTGGACATTCGACGTGGGTACGGTTTCGAAGTAACTGGAACCTCGCGCGTAGGTCAGCGGGACCGGCAAACCGTCGACTTCTGATGGGGT
>JAGQPK010001005.1 GCA_020426755.1 Planctomycetales bacterium | reverse complement strand
CGGGAGGGGGAACTACCCGTTGTTTCTAGCCTGACATCTAAACTGAGTGCCATTGACCCAATGTCTTTCGGCGATCTATCACGCACGAGTTCGCGCCCAGGACTCCACCTTTCGCTATAATCAGGCTCCCGCCCGGGAAGCCGCCGCGCGATCGGCTGCCGACCGCCCCCGCCAAGTTGAATTCATCGTAGGTAGTTCGCTGCAACTCGTTAGCGTCGTTTTTCCCCGGCGCCGATTTGACTAGTACAGAAAACCGCGGCTAACGCCTTTCGGCGAACTAAGACGCGCGAATCCAACGTTTGAGACTTCGCGAGAGTTTTTGAACTCAGAGGTGACACCTTAATGCTAAATCCAGTTTCGAAGCAGCAACCTCGTGTTCTTCGTGACTTCGTGGTGAATTCCTGCGTCGCGACTTCCTGGTGCATGCCGTTGCTGGTGCTGATTCTGACAGCGGCCGCCGTTGCAGACGATTTCGATCAGCTCACCGTCTCCTATCGCGACGCGATTCATTCGTTAGTTAAGTCCCATTGTACGAGCTGCCATTCTGCGGACGAGCAAGCCGGAGATCTCGATCTCGAACAGTTCCATTCGCTGACTGAGATCCGCCGTGCGCCGCGCGTTTGGCAGAAGGTCATCGAGATGCTCGAAAATGGCGAGATGCCGCCGAAGGACGCGCCGCAAGCCCTATCAGACGCCCAACGAGGCGCGCTGCGTGATTGGGTCGAACGATACCTACATGCTGAAGCGTTAGCTCAAGCCGGTGATCCAGGTCCTACCTTGTTACGACGGCTGAACAACGCCGAGTATACGTACACCATTCGAGACCTAACTGGCATCGATCCACGCATGGCGTTGGAATTCCCGGCCGACGGTGCTGCAGGCGAGGGATTCACCAACGCTGGCGGAGCGCTCGTCATGTCGCCGGCGCTGCTCACCAAGTATCTCGATTCAGGCAAGGAAGTGGCCGAGCATCTCGTGCTCCTGCCAGACGGCTGCCAGTTTTCCAGTCATACGACGCGTCGCGATTGGACTGACGACCTCCTGTCATCCATTCGCAACTTCTACGGCAAGTATGCGACGCCGGACGGTCGGCTCGACGTGCGTGCTTACTTGAACGCACTACACGCAGCGCGGGAAGAGTTGAAAAGCGGCATCGTGTCTCCGCAGGAAGTCGCGCGCAAAGCCGGTTTGAATGAACGCTACGCCACGCAACTGTGGCAAGTAGTTTCGCAGGATCAAGCATCCCCGTTGCTGCTTGCGTTGCGCCGGCTCTGGCTGGCGACAGACAACGTTGACGCACTGACGGCTTGGATCGGCCAATGGCAGTCCGCACTCGCGCGACAACAGTCCGTCGGCCACATGAAACCGTGGGTTGTACCCGTCGAGCCCTTGGTTACCGTGCGCGAGATTCGCGTTCCGCTTCAAGCAACCACACTGAACGACAAAGTAAACGACAAAGTAACCGTGCAGTTCGTGACAGGCACGGCCGGTGATGGTGCGGAGGGTGATCGTGTGACCTGGTCACGACCACGACTGGTTGCTGCCGGTCGTCCCGACCTGCCGCTTGATGCCATCGAGGAAGTCGCTGCAAAACTGGCGGACCGGCGTCAGCAAATCTTCCACGACACTGTCGGTGCATTGGCCGCCGCTGATGAAGTACTACGGTCGGCACAAACGCAGGAACCTGATTTTGAGTCATTGGCAAACCGTCATAGAGTCCAAATCGAATCACTCAAGCTCTGGTTCCGCTTTTTGGGAATCGGCAGCGACACCGACTTGCGTCTTGAATACATGAATCAGCGTCAGGCGTCTGCCGGCGGATACGAGTTCGCGCAAGGCTGGGGCAGTTCAGATACGCCAAACTTGGTCAGCAACGCCTCGGATGAACAAGTTCGCATTCCCGGGATTTTGCGACCGCACGGTCTGGTGGTGCATCCATCTCCAACACTCAATGTAGCAGTCGGCTGGCGCAGTCCGCTCAGCGGTTCAGTCCGTCTACTGGGCAGCGTGACGCATGCTCACCCGGAATGTGGCAATGGCGTAACCTGGTCGCTGCAACTGCGACGCGGTGCAACGCGAACGCAATTGGCCAGCGGCGTCGCTCACGGTGGTCAACCGGTTGCCATCGGGCCTATCGAACCCCTAGCCATCCGCCAGGGCGATCTGCTCAGCGTGGTCGTTGGTCCGCGCGACGGCAACCATGCCTGCGATTTGACTGACATCGACTTGTCAATCACTCAGCTACCTGAAGCATCGGCCGAAAAGGACACGGCAGCTCGA
>JAGQPK010001004.1 GCA_020426755.1 Planctomycetales bacterium | reverse complement strand
GGTAGGCGGTGTGTAGTGCCGCGAATCTTTTGGCAGTGCAGATCGAACTGAATGACTAAGCGCAATCATGCGTGGTAATTCAGTTCTTCGCAGCGCGCTAGCGTCGGTTCTCTCTTCCACGGAGCGTCCATCATGACTGAGAACCGCAGCTAGCGCCCAATGGCACTCAGCTGAGATTTCGGGATACAAGACGCGCAGTTCCCCCTCCCGCAATGAACTCTCAACTGCCTTGCATCGCGCAGTACGGGAGGGGGATTCAGGGGGAGGGCGACAGTCACGGAGTTGTTAGCGGCACAGAAGCCTTCTTCGCTTACGACGAGTTACTTTGACTTGAAGCAGATATTGATTAGGTGACACAGCGTCCGGCGTGGTTCCCTCCCCCTGTCCCCCTCCCGGTGTCGAGCATCGCGAAGTGGAGGCCATCGACGGGAGGGGGAACTGCGCGCGTGGAGCTAAACTGAGCCACATTGGGCTGGTGCCTTGCGGCGAACTCTTATGCTCGTGAAAATCCGGGCATGATCGCGTTCGCTCACTTGAACTAATTAGAACTCGTTGACGCCATACCTGGCAACGTCAACGGGCATTCGAGCGCCTCGGACAACGCAATTGCAATCTTGCGTAGCGACCGCGTGCCGACTTCTGCGTAGAGCGATGTGTTGGCGACGGCCGACGCATCCAACAACGCGACCGACTCATCGCCGTTGAGCATCACCAGTCGCTGCAGACGGTTGTCGCCGGCGAGACTAACACCTGGATGAACGGAATCGGTCTTAGGATCGATGGTACGAACAACGAGTTGACGTTCTTGATGCAAGGTCGTGGTGGCTGTTGTTGTGCCGTTGTGGCAGTGAATTTGTCGCTCGCGAAAATCGATCTTCACATGGCGCGTAGGCCAGCGTAACAACAGGCGTCTTTGCATCAAGTAGCTGGGTGCGAGTGCTGCCACGATGGCCAGAGCCGTCCATACCGCGGAGGGCAGATCGATTCGCTGTGCCAGGAACAGCTTGAACAGCAAGTAGCATATTGGCGAAAAGAGTATTAGCCCAACTGCACCCATCGCATAGCGGATCACCTGAGGTGGCCCCTGATACAGTTCCAAGATCGATCCGGGCCGCCACTGCCGGATCTCGATCCATGGCAGCCCAGCTAGCGCGATTGTCGTCGGTCCGCGTCGTTGTAGGTGTTCGTTCGAAATCTCAATTGCTGACGCCGAGCACCATCGATTCCGACGACGATTGGTCAGCGACGGAATGCTGCCCAGCACGCATACCAGCATGAAACCTGTCGCTGAGGCGAAGATCCACGCCGCCAGCTCTGCCAGTGGATTACCGACGGTAAAGCGCAGGCGGCCGCTTTCGTCTGAAGATAGGAACGCTTGAACTTTAGCGAGCTGCGAATCAGACATCACAAAGTCGCCCGCACCTTGTTCGCCACGAAAGCCAACTCGACGTTCGCGGTCATCAACCAGCTGCGGCTCACCCACGATGTACGGATGTTCGATCGTCATCGTGCCGGCGGGCACTAACAGAATGCGATGTTCGGCGGCTAGGCGGACACGGGACGTTGAATCTCGCACAAATTCCAGCGTGTAAATGCGACTCATGAAGTGCGAAATCGCGACAACCAACGCGAACGTCGCGGCGACGACGAACATACCTTGCATGAACTGCACCCATGAAACGGTGACACTCGGACTCTGCGCGCACTCGCCGCTAGCCGTTGCTGCTTGGCAGAGGCGATTGGCTTCGTGCGCAAGCTGTTCGACGACTTGACGAGGCAACTCGGCAAACACGATCCGTTCGTCGGCAAGTGTCTTCACGCACAGGCGACATCGCTGAATGTCACCGTTGTCTTCCATTTGGGCGCAGACTTCGACCACTTCATCGATAGGAAAATCTAGACGTCGAGTCCACGCCAAGCGATGCTCAGTCACCTGCAACGCACCGTCAGCGACAGCGATGCGTCCCCAGCGAACCGCGGCATCCAACGACGCGATAGCGAGCACTCCGGAGATGCCGCCAAGCAGCAATGGCAATCCGATGCCGTCTTCCGGGGGCACTTCGCCGTTCAGATGAGCTCGCACGACCCAGAAAGTTAAGAACGCCATCGGCAGAAGGAAGATGAGCGGCAGACGGGCGCCACGCAAACCGCCGCGCGGCACGATGATCTCGTTTCGTTGCTGGTTAACGCTCACGGTTTGATTCGTTTCTGCTGATTTCGATCGGCGCTAGTTCGCCGCAACGCGCTAGCGTCGGTTCTGTCCTGTCGCTGGTTGTCCATCTT
>JAGQPK010001003.1 GCA_020426755.1 Planctomycetales bacterium | reverse complement strand
CCCATGGCAGAGAGGCCGGATTGCGTTCTTCAAAGACGCGAATCGGCTTACCGTTTACGATCAGATTCTGATCGTCGCTGTCCACAGTACCGTCGAAACGGCGGTGGGTGCTGTCATACTTCAGCAGGGTGGCGAGCGTCTTGTTGTTCGTCAGATCGTTGATGCCCACGACTTCGAACTCGGAGCCGCGTGCGACCAGATTGCGGAACGTCAGACGGCCAATGCGTCCAAAACCATTGATTGCGACTCGAATTGCCACGGCTCTCAAAGCTCCTATCGACTAACGGCGTGTTTTGCCTCTTTCACAATCGGGCGATTATACTGAGCGCCGTTTTTGCCCACAAGGAGTGACATCGCCGCCTGGCTATCGACTGGCTCTCTAACGCTCGTCGGCCGCGCGATTTGCCTCGATAATCGCCTGGCCGGTGAAGCTGGCGGCAACCTGGGCAATTTCCTCGGGTGTCCCCGTAGCAATGACTTGGCCGCCGCCGGAACCGCCTTCGGGGCCCATGTCGATGATCCAGTCGGCCGAACTGATCACGTCCAGGTTGTGTTCGATCACAATCACGGTGTTGCCTTTGGCGACCAATTGATGCAGCACGCCCAGCAGCCGTTGGACATCCACAAAGTGCAGGCCGGTGGTCGGCTCATCGAGCAGGTAGAGGGTTTTGCCGGTGTCGACACGCGCCAATTCCGTCGCCAGTTTGATCCGCTGAGCCTCGCCGCCGGACAGCGTCGTCGAAGGCTGACCCAGCGGCAGGTAGCCGAGCCCCACATCGACCAGCGTTTGCAGGAGCCGCGAGACGGATGTGAAGTTCTCGAAGAACTGCACCGCCTGACTCACCGACATATCGAGCACATCCGCAATCGATTGGCCCCGATAGTGGACGCGCAGTGTCTGGCGGTTGAACCGTGCCCCATGGCATTCGTCGCACTTCACATACAGATCGGGCAGGAAGTTCATTTCGATCTTTTGGACGCCCTGGCCCTGGCATGCTTCGCAGCGCCCGCCGCCCACGTTAAAGCTGAATCGCCCGACACCGAATCCGCGCTGTTTGGCTTCGCGCGTGCCCGCGAAGATCTTGCGAATCTCGTCAAAGACTCCCGTGTACGTTGCGGGGTTGCTGCGCGGAGTGCGTCCGATGGGAGTTTGGTCAATTTGCACGACCTTATCAATTTGCGCTACGCCACGCAGGCTGCGGTGCGGACCGGGCTTGGGCGCCGTGCCACCCAAACGCCGCATGAGTGCTGGGGCCAGCGTTTCGTTCACCAACGAGCTCTTGCCGGAACCGCTTACGCCAGAAACGCAGATCAACGCCCCGAGTGGGAAGCGGACTTCGACGTCCTTCAAGTTGTTTTGCGTGGCGCCTTCGATCACGATTGAACGCGACTTGGCGATCTTTCGCCGCGAACCGTGTGAGTTGATGTGTTGTCGTCCCGACAGAAACTGCCCCGTGATGGATGTGGGGTGATTGATGATTTCGTCGGGGGCACCCTGCGCTACGATTTGACCGCCTTCGACGCCGGCGGTCGGCCCCATGTCGATCAACTGGTCAGCTTGGCGCATCATCGCTTCGTCATGTTCGACAACCAGCACGGTGTTGCCGAGCGACTGCAGCTCCCGCAATGCTCCGATCAATCGCTGGTTGTCGCGCGGATGCAGACCGATCGACGGTTCGTCCAGGATGTAGCAGACACCAACTAGGCCTGATCCGATGCTGGTGGCTAGCCGGACTCGCTGCGCTTCACCGCCGCTGAGTGTTTCGGCGGCGCGATCGAGCGTCAGGTAATTGACGCCGACCTTCTCCAAAAACTCCAGCCGATTCACGATTTCAACCAACAGCGGTCGAGCGATGTCTTGCTCATTGTCCGGAAACTCAAGGCCCGCAAAGAACTCCCGCGCTTGTGACACGGACATGGCAGTAATCTGGTGGATGCCCTTGTCGAACAACTTGACGCTGGTCGCTTCCGGCCGCAGTCGCGAGCCGTTGCAGGCGTGACAGGTGATGACGCCCCGATAGGCTTCGAGCGCCGTTTGCCGCTTGGCGCGCGTGGTCGTGGAGTACTCGCGTTCCAGCAACATCAAGATGCCGGGGAACTTGTGGTCGTCGCCGTCGAACAGTTGTTGACGAAGCTCGTCCGACAGCTCCTTGAGCGGCGTGTCGAGATGGAAGCGATGCGATTTCAGAAACGGCTCGACCTGCGCGAAGGCTTTTTTGCGTGCGGCTGCCGTCAGGCCCTTCCAGGCTTCGATTCCATCACTCTCTAAGGACAGATCAAGATT
>JAGQPK010001002.1 GCA_020426755.1 Planctomycetales bacterium | reverse complement strand
CGATGCGGTGCCGAATTGGATCTGGGCAGCGGAACATCAGCCTGGCCATGTGCCCCAGGTCACCTGCTACTTTCGCAAGACGATGTCATTGCCGCCGCTCAGTCGCGCTACGCTATCGATTGTCGCCGACGACTGGTTCGAAGTGTACGTTAATGGCAACATTGCCGTTCGTGGCACCGCAAGCGATCAGATTCAGACCTATGATGTATCTCGCTTCATACGTGTCGGCGAGAATGTGATTGCTGTCAAAGTCAGTAATCGTGAAGGACAAACTGCGGGGTTAGCAGGACGGTTTGTGACGATCGATCGTCAGCAGCAGACTCGCGCCTATGTCACGGATGCCAGTTGGAAGACATCACTGAGCGGCTCGATCATGTGGGCTCGCTCCTCGTACATTGATCACCGTTGGCCACAGGCGAAGGCAATCGGTCCGTTTCGCGACTTCACCGCGCGTTTGGCCGCCACGAACTCGACAAATGCCAAAGCCACGGCAGCTAAGACTGTCGCGAATAGCGCGTCTAGTGAAGCGCCTGCACAGTCACAGGGGCAGGCGCCCGAACAACAGTCAGATGAGACAACCAAGCAAGCGGACGATCCGTTTGTTGCCTTGACCAAGCAACCCGTCGCGGGCGGCCAGTTGCAGGCTCCACGTGAGTTTATTGTCGAGCAGATTGCTGGTCATGATGACGTCGGTTCGGTAACGGCACTGACGATCAACGAGTTTGGGCAACTGATTGTCGCGCAGGAAGATGGACAATTGTGGCTGCTGATAGATCGCGACCACGACGGCAAGCCGGACGCGAAGCGTGATTATGGCAAGCCCTTGAAGACGTGTCAGGGGCTGTTGTCGATCAATGGCAGTGTCTATGTGACCGGACTTGGCGACGATGGTCTTGGCTTGTTTCAGGTCCGCGATGCCGACCAGGACGGCAAGTTGGATTCCGTACACAAGCTGGTGGCGTTTGATGGCGAGAACATTGAACATGGTCCGCACGGCATCCGCCTCGGGCCTGACGGGATGTTGTACGTAGTTGTCGGGAATCATAGCCCGTTGCATGAAGCGAGCAATGCGAGCAGTCCTTACTCGCGAGGCTACGAGGGCGATCTCATTCAGCCTCGCTTCGAAGATCCGGGTGGGCATGCGGTTGGTGTGCATGCTCCCGGCGGGTACATCATGCGAACGGACTTGTCCGGAAAGCGTGTGGAGACTTTTGCCGGCGGTCTGCGGAATTCGTACGATCTGGCATTCAACTCGCAGGGCGAGCTATTCACACACGATTCGGATATGGAAGCGGATCGCGGCACCAACTGGTACCGTCCGACGCGTGTCTACCACGTGTTGCCAGGCAGCGAGTTTGGTTGGCGCAGCGGTTGGGCGAAGTGGCCTGATTATTATCTGGATGTTTTGCCCGGCATTGCGGATACCGGGCGAGGTTCGCCGACGGGGATGGTTGTCTACAATCATGCCGCGTTTCCACAAAACTATCGCGATGCCATCTTTTCGTGTGACTGGTCGGAGGGACGCATTCTCGTGATCCCCACGGTGGAGGCCGGCGCGAGCTATCGGGGTGAACCGCAGGAGTTCATCAAGGGGCAGCCGTTGAATGCGACTGACATTGAAGTGGCACCCGATGGAGCGGTCTACTTTGTGACCGGCGGTCGTGGCACGGCAGGCAATGTGTTTCGTGTTGTCTGGAAGGGGGCAGCGCTTCGACCGAATCTAGATGTCGCGAAAGGACTGGATCGTGCCCTACGCCAACCGCAACTCTACAGTAGTTGGGCCCGGCAGGAAGTGGCGTTGGTCAAGCAAGAGTTGGGTGAAAGTTGGGGTGACGCGATCTTGTCAGCGTCGCGCGACGTCGCTCGTTCAGACGACGAACGTGTGCAAGCTTTGCAGATCATGAATTGGTTGGGCCCGCGTCCTGATGCGGCGGCGTTGGCAGAGCTGGCTGGCGATCGACGAATTGCTGTGCGACGTGCGGCAGCACGGATGCTCGGACAGCGCGCTGACGT
The DNA here is from genome assembly GCA_020426755.1 of Planctomycetales bacterium. GTDB lineage: Bacteria > Planctomycetota > Planctomycetia > Pirellulales > Pirellulaceae > JAGQPK01. The sequence continues at coordinate 272 of JAGQPK010001002.1, read as the reverse complement.
TGCCGCGGCGCGTCGGCTCCAGCAGATGGTTGGGGATCCCGATCCGTTCGTGAGACGCCGCGTCTCCGAATCGCTGGGGCGTTGTGCGGGTGGTGCAGGGCCGGCGCTGCTGCAGAAGTCGCTCGACTCTGCCGATAGGTTTGAAGCCTGGTCGGCGCGATTGGCACTGACGCATGCTCCCGTGGAGACCTGGCTGCCGGTCATTTTGGCGACGGATGATCAGCGAATCTTCTTGCAGGGGGGCATGGCGGTACTTGCCCGACGCCCTGACA
>JAGQPK010001001.1 GCA_020426755.1 Planctomycetales bacterium | reverse complement strand
CCACGCACGGGCCCCCGACGCAGGTGAACGCTCACCCTCATTTGGGCGGCCACGGCGAAGTGGTTGTCGTGCACAACGGGGTGATCGAAAACTACATGGGCCTCAAGGAGCAACTCATCTCGCGCGGCTACGACTTCGTCTCGGCCACCGATACCGAGGTTGTCTCGCATTTGATCGCCTACCATCTCGATCGACTCCGCAGCGTCGAGCGTCCGGATGACGAACCGCCGCACGAGATTTTGGTTGAGGCCGTGCAGGCAGCCGTCGCCGAGTTACGCGGCACCTACGGACTTGTCGTGCTGTTCCGCGACTACCCCGATGTGATGATCGCCGCTCGATTAGGCAGCCCGTTGGTGGTTGGCGTCGGCGACAAAGAGCATTTCGTCGCCAGCGACGCGTCTCCGTTAGCTGGCTACACCGATCGCATTGTCTACTTGGCCGATCATCAGCTAGCGGTGATTACCGCCGAACAATTGCGAGTTCGTCATCGCGACCGTGGCCACGTCAAGCACGATGTTCGTGTGCTGGATATCGACTCGAACGCAGTGACGCTCGACGCTCAATATGACCACTTCATGTTGAAGGAGATCTTCGAACAGCCGCAGTCGCTGCGAGATGCGATGCGTGGGCGACTATGCAAGGACAACGCGACAGCCATCTTCGGCGGTTTGAATTTGAGTCCTCAACAGTTGCGCCGTGTTAATCGCGTGCTGTTGACTGCCTGTGGTACGAGTTGGCACGCGGCGTTAGTCGGCGAATACCTGATCGAAGAGTTCGCGCGGCTGCCGGTCGAAGTTGAGTACGCGAGTGAACTCCGTTACCGCAATCCGCCGGTCGACCACGACACGATTTTGTTCTCGATCACGCAGAGTGGCGAGACGGCTGACACACTCGCGGCACAGCGCGAAATGAAGCGTAAAGGGCATCCGACATTGGCGATCTGCAATGTGGTTGGCAGCACGATTGCCCAAGAGGCGGACGGCGGTGTTTATCTGCACGCCGGCCCTGAAATTGGCGTCGCCTCGACGAAGGCATACACATCGCAGCTCGCGGTGCTCACGATGTTAGCGCTCTACTTCGGTCGTCTGCGGCATCTCAGTTACGGTGCAGGTCGACGCATCATTCAAGCGTTGGAAGAGTTGCCCAATCGTGTCGAAGAGGCGCTCGATTCTTACGACGAAGTCAAACGCGTGGCCGAGAAGTATCACGCCTGTGAGAACTTCTTGTATCTAGGACGTCAATACAATTTCCCCACGGCACTCGAAGGCGCGTTGAAGTTGAAGGAGATCAGCTACATCCACGCGGAAGGTTATCCGGCTGCCGAGATGAAGCACGGGCCGATTGCGTTGGTCGATGAGAACACGCCAAGCGTTTTCATCATGCCGCACGGTTTGGTGTATGAAAAGGTGATGGCGAATCTGGAAGAGATCAAAGCCCGCGGCGGACCCATCATTGCCGTTGTGGGCAAAGATGATACGCAAGTGCCGGAACTGGCCGACGATGTGATTCGCATCCCGCAGGTCGAAGACTTCCTGCAACCAATCGTGTCCATCATCCCGTTGCAGTTGTTGGCGTATCAGATCGCCGTGCTCCGAGGTTGCGACGTCGACAAGCCACGTAACCTCGCCAAGAGCGTCACGGTTGAGTAGCGGGCGGATTCAGTTTGCAGTAACGCGATCGCGTCGGTTTGACCTGTCGATTGGGTTCCGATTACGTCGCGAGAACCACGGCGAACCGACAAGATTCATTCGCCCATCGTACGTTTGCGACGCAGAATGTGATGGTAGTGCTGCGCAAAGCGATGGGCTTCGTCACGCACGTATTGCAGCAGACGCAATGCGAACGCGTGGCGACTGAGCCGCAGGGGTTCGCTTTCGCCGGGGAGGTAGATCTCTTCTTCACGCTTTGCCAATGACAACAGTGTGGGCGGCGTAATGTCGCGCTCACGGAAGGCTGCGAGCGCCGCGTTGAGCTGGCCCTTGCCGCCGTCAATCAGCAAGATGTCCGGGAAGACTTCACCACTATCGTAAAGCTTTTGATAACGGCGCCCCACGACTTCGTTGATGCTACGGAAATCGTCGATGCCTTCGACGCCGCGAATTCGGTAGCGGCGATAACCTGGCTTGAATGGCAGACCGTCCAGGAACTGCACGACACTTGCGACCGTTTCATTGCCGCCGAGGTGCGCGATATCTACGCCTTCAATCGTGCGCGGTGTTTCTGCGAGTTTCAATACCTTTCGCAGTCCTTGTAGACCCTTCTTCGGATCGATGTAGAAGACCTCCGGCT
>JAGQPK010001000.1 GCA_020426755.1 Planctomycetales bacterium | reverse complement strand
ACAAGTACTACGTCAAGAAGTTCGAAGCAGAAACGAACATCACGGGCTACCTGGTCATGGATCTGAGCCAGTCGATGGGCTTCACCTTTCGACAAGAATTGACGAAGTTCGACTACGCAATCTGCCTGGCTGCCGCCCTGTGTTACTTGATGGTCCTGCAACAGGATCCGGTTGGCTTAATCACCTTCGACACACGGATTCGACAAAGTTTGTCGCCACGTTCAAAGCGTACGCAACTGGGCATCATCCTCTCGCAGTTGTCGCAGCTACAACCCACCGGACAAACAGACATTGCCAACAGCTTGACACAGATCGCCGCGATGTTGCGACATATGAGTCTCGTCATGATCTTCAGCGATCTGCTAGGAGACACGACCAAGACGCTGCAGGCCTTACGACGACTGCGGCACGGCGGACATGACGTGATCCTGTTTCACATTTTGGACGAAGCGGAAGTCAGCTTTCCGTTTCATGGCGTGATGGAGTTCGAGGATCCGGAGAACGACGAGAAACTACAAGTCGACGCCGGCGGCATTCGCGATGAATACCTGGCCGAGGTGAACGAGTTTCGCGAGACAATTCGGCGTGAATGCGTGCAAATCGGTGTGGACTACATGCCGTTGGATACCAGTACGCGTTACGACTCGGCGTTGATGGAATACTTATTGAACCGACGAGGTCGGTATTGAGTCAAAAACCAATTCCATCTGTGTAAGAATGCGATCGTTCGTTTAGGTCTGACCATGTCGTTTGTCAATCTTTCGCTGCTAACGCTAGGAGGACTCTTTGTCGCCCTGCCATTGATATTGCATTTGGCGATGCGACAAAAGCCGCAGCATCAGATTCTGCCCACGCTACGGTTCGTCAAGCAGCGACAATCGACGAACCGACGACGACTAAGATTCCGCCAGGCACTACTGCTGTTGTTGCGTTGTCTACTAATCGGGCTGCTCGCACTGACACTCGCGAGACCGAGTGTCGCCAGTGCCCAAGCGAGCAACTGGCTTGTCATCGGCGGCATCGGCACGGTTTGGCTACTCGCAGCCATTCTACTTGCTGCTGCGTGGAGCAACCGCCGAGGAAAACTGCTCGTCACGCTACTGGGCGCAATCCTAGTCCTGCTTACTGGAGGACTTGGTTGGGCAGCGTGGTCACTTCATCGCAGCGATTTGCCAAGCATTTTGGGTGACCGCAAAGCTCCGGTCGCAGCGGTATTGCTCTTTGATACGTCGCCGCACATGTTTTATCGCTTCGAGAATCGCACGCGACTCGAACAAGCTCAACAAGTTGGCGACGAGCTGATTCGTCAGTTCCCCACCGAAAGTCAAGTCGCCGTCGTCGATGCGTCACGAAACACCGGTTCATTTGCCGTCGATCTCGGTGCGGCACTCGTCGCCGTAAAATCACTGGAAGTCAGTTACGTTCCGCCAGGCTGGGATCGACTTATCCAGAACGGTATCGACTTACTGACAAGTCGCGAGCGTGATCGCAAGGAACTTTACCTCTTCACCGATTTGAGCCGCGCGACTTGGACTTCAGTCATCCAAGGCGACACGCTACGACAACTTGCCGAGCACCCCGAAATCGCCGTTCATGTCATTGATGTCGGCGTGAACAACCCGAGCAATGACGCCATCACGTCACTCACGTTGGCACAGACCACCGTAACGCCTGGCAGCACGATTCAGTTTCGTGTCCAAGTTGAACGTACAGGGCAACTGAAGGATGCGCGGAGTCGCGATCTTCAACTCGTACTCGAGCAAGACAACTACAAACCGATTCTGATCAATGGTGAACTCACACCGCCTACGACCGACATTCGCGGGCGACAAACGGTTTTCGACAAGCCAACCGACTCACAACAATCGGACACGGCTCATCAAGATGTCGCCACGTTTTCACTGGCGTCGCTGCCGCTCGGAACCCATCATGGCTACGTGACCTTGTCCGGCACCGACAACTTGCATCTCGATGACCGGCGATACTTTACCCTGCATGTCAGACCGCCGCACAGTGTATTGATTGCTACAGGGGAAGCCGCCGAGTCGTTCCACGTCACCGAGGCCTTGGCGCCGCGTGAATTCCGCGACACGGGCCGCGCCAAGTTTGTGTTTGACTCGATCAAGACAACCCAACTGGCCGATCGGCCGCTTGATTCGTATGCGGTCGTGGGCATCCTCGATCCAAGTCCCCTGGCCGCCGAATCATGGCAACTCCTGACACGTTACGCCGAGCGAGGTGGCGGGATCGCCTTGTTCTTGGGCAGGAACGCGCGATCAGCGGCAGACTTCA